>RFHE01000224.1 GCA_003696445.1 Calditrichota bacterium
CCCAGCGCAACCCCGCCCAGCTGAATGATCCGGGCCACCTTGTTGAAGGATTCAATCAACGTCTGGTTGGAGAAGATTTCAAAGTCGTTTTCTTTGCCGGGGGGGACTTTGCGCAACCGGCGCAACACGGCAATAACTTCGTCCTGAGCCCGCTCCATCAGCTCGGGCGAAGCCGCCTGCACCAGAATGTGAATGTCCGGTTCCCGCTCGAAAATGTCCTGGTAGGTGGTAAAGGGAATGACCACCAGGTTGTCCCGGCTCCGGCCGAAGGTGGCACTACCCTGCTTCTCGAACACCCCAATGACCCGAAATTTTTGTCCCCCCAAACGCACCACTTTGCCCAGCGGCGATTCCCAGTCGAACAGTTGATCCACCACGTCGGTGCCCAGAATAATCACCCGGGCATGGGTGCGGACATCGCGTGGCGTCAGGAAACGACCTTCGGCCACCGCGTAACCGTTCAGGTCGGCAAACGTGGCGCTGCCGCCGGCCACATTCACGTTGGGATTGGTCTTTTTGCCCTGATAGGCCACCACCTGCCCGAATCGCCAGGCCTCTACACCGACCTGCAGGACCGAGGGACAGTGCTCGCGGATGGCTTCGGCAAGCTGGGGGGTCAGTTTTTTCCGCGGCTTGCGCCGGTTGGGACCGGTCTCCACCCCGCCCTGGGGGTATCGCTGCACCTGAAAGGTGTTCGCGCCCAGCACATTTAGTTCCGCCTCGATGCGGGAACGATAGCCCTCCAGAACCGACACAATCAGGATGACCGTGCCGATGCCGATGATGATGCCCAGGCCGGTGAGGGTAGAGCGCAACCGATGCGCGCGAATCTGATCCCAGGCGGTCTGTAGCAATTCGAAAAACATGGGCAAAGGCTCCGTTTACTCGTAACGCAACGCTTCGATGGGATTGACCCGTGCCGCTCGGTTGGCCGGGTACAGGCCGGAAAGAATGCCCACCAGCGAGCTAAAACCAACCCCGATAAGCACCGTTCCTGGACTGACCGAAGCCCCCAGTTTCATTAAGTTGAGGGGAATCTGTGAAACCAGCACACCGGCAACAATGCCAAGAAAACCACCCACCAGGCTGATGAGAATCGATTCGCTGAGAAAGTGGACGATTATCTGAGTCCGGGTGGCGCCCACCGCTTTACGGATGCCGATCTCCCGGGTGCGCTCGGTGACCGAGACCAGCATGATGTTGGCAATGCCGATGCCGCCCACAATCAGCGAAATGCCCCCCACCACAAAGACCACCAGGTACAACGTGCCGGTCAGCTGGTGGTAAAACTGGGTCAGCATGTCCTGCTGGTTGATGGAAAAATTGTCCTTTTCGGTGGGGGGGATTTTGCGAACCCGCCGCAGGATGCCTCGAATTTCATCCTTGAGCTCATCCAGCTGATTGGGATCGCTGACCCGGAGCGCGATGGCAATGTTGCGTCGCGATAAGCGAAAGGTTCGAAAAGTGGTATAAGGAATAATGATCTGATTGTCCATATTGAAGCCAAAGAAATTGCCGCGCTTTTCCAGAACCCCGACGACTTTATATGGTAACCCATTGATTTTTATGCGTTTACCAAGGGGGTTTTCCAGTCCGAACAGCACCTCCTGCACATGGGCGCCGATGACTACCACCGGCCGGGCATGTTCAACCTCCAGATGCGTAAACCAGCGCCCCAAGCTTACCGAAACGTTTGCGGTTTCCGGGTATTCCTCGTTGCATCCCACCGTGTAAACCTGTTCCAGAGAATGGCTGCGGTACTGAACCGTGCGGAACGATTCGATCAGGGGCGAAATCCAGCGAGCGAAAACCGATTGTTCGCGCAGCGCCCGATACTCGCGCAGGGTAATGGGCGGCCGATTGCGAAACTCCCACCAGTTCCCGGTGATGACCCAGGGGTACTTGCTCACGTAAACGGTGCTGGCCCCCAGCCCGGAAAATTCCCCTTCCACATAGCGATTGATGGACTGAATAATGGTAAAAATGCAGATAATGGTGGTCACACCGATCACGATGCCCAGGATGGTGAAAAAGGATCGCACGCGATGGGCGTTGAGGGAATCCCAGGCATTGCGTAGATATTCCAGAAAGGTTCTCATTGCACCGTCCCTCCGGCCACCTGAGGCCGCTCCTCGAACTCAATTTTTCCGTCTTTCAGATGAATGATTCGCTCTGCATGGTCGGCGATAAATTTTTCGTGGGTTACCAGCACAATGGTATTGCCCTGCTGGTGGAGATGGTCGAAGATGTCCATGATTTCGGCACCGGTTTTGGTGTCCAGGTTGCCGGTGGGCTCATCGGCCAGGATAATAGACGGGTTATTGACCAGGGCTCTGGCGATGGCCACCCGCTGGCGCTGGCCACCGGACAGCTCGTTGGGCCGATGGTTGATGCGGTCGGCCAGGCCCACTTTTTCCAGGGCTTCCCTGGCCAGCTGGCGCCGCCTGGCCGCCGAAATACCGGCATAAAACAGGGGAAGTTCCACGTTCTGCAGGGCGGTGGCCCGGGGCAGGAGGTTGAAGGTCTGAAAGACAAACCCGATTTCCTTATTCCGAATGCGGGCCAGTTCGTCTTCATCGAGTTTACTCACGTCCTTACCGTTAAGGAAGTACCGGCCTCTGGTGGGCACATCCAGGCAACCGATAATGTTCATCAGGGTGCTTTTACCCGAACCGGAGGGCCCCATGATGGCCACGTATTCGTTTTTTTCGATGTCCAGATCAATGCCGCGCAGGGCATAGACCCGGGTGAGGCCCAGCACGTACACTTTGTGCAGGTCTGCGATATGAATCAGAGGCAACCGATCGGCCGGTGGTTGGGTTTTCGAGCTCATCTGTGCGTTCAGTATCCTTGGTCAGGTTTATTCCGAAGCCTGAAGGGTGGGGCGGGGCTCTTCCACAACTTTTACCCGCTGGCCGTCTTTCAGCGTTCGGCTCAAAATTTTGTACGGTCCGGTCACCACGGCCTCTCCTTCTTCAACGCCACTGAGCACTTCGTAGTAGGAATCGTTGCTCAGGCCAAGCTTTACCGGGCGCATTTCGGCGATGCCATTTTTCACCACAAAGACCACTTCCGTCAGTTCGGCTTTCTTTTTGGCCGAAGGCGGGGTTTTTTCCTTGCTGGACTTTTCGGGTCCGGCTTTTTCTTTGAGCGTTTCCTGCTCCCGCACGGTGACCGCCTGGATGGGAACATTCAGTACCTGCCGATGGGTTTCGGTAGCAATGTCCGCAGTGGCGGACATGCCCGGCCGGAACTCGGGCACCTGTTCCAGCAGCCGGATGCGCACTTCGAAGTTGGTCACCTCCTCCACCGTGCCTTGACCGCGGGTGCTGGCTGAATTGGAAATTTCGCTGACCACACCCAGAAAAGTGGTGTCCGGGAAAGCATCGATTTCCACCCGGGCGGTGTCGCCCAGGGAGACATTCACGATGTCGTTTTCGTTCACTTCCACTCTGGCTTCCATCTGGCTCAGGTCGGCCACCACCAGAATTACATCGGCCTGGAATTCGGAGCCCAGGGCGATTTCTCCGACTTCTTTATTTTTCTGGATGACCACGCCGTCGATGGGGGTGGCGATCACGGTTTTGGCCAGGGCGTCCTCGGCTTCTTTCACCCCGGCTTCGGCCTGCTGCAGCTGACTGAGGGCCTGTTCGTAACGCGCCTCGGCGCTCTGCAGCTCGGCCTGGGAGACCAGTTTTTTGGCGTACAGATCCCGGGTGCGCTCCAGCTCGCTTTTGGCCAGCTTAAGATTGGCCTTTGCCCCCATGAGGTTGGATTTGGCCCGGTGCAGAGAAGCCAGGTATTGCTCCTGTTCCAGGCGCACCAGCACCTGGCCGGCATGTACCGAGTCGCCTTCCTCAGCATTCAGGGCAATAATGCGTCCCGGCACGCGCGCGCTGATTTTCACTTCCTTCTCCGGGTAAATTCGCCCGTTCCCGGTCACTTCCTGGGTGATGTCCGCACGAAACACCTTTTCGGTGTAAACCTCCGGGAGTTTTTCCTTCTGGGAAAGGGCGCCGGCAATGGACAGGCCAATGGCCAGCACAACAATGATCCCGATGAGTAGCTTTTTCCGTTTCTTCATGGATTCATTCCGATTGGCTAATTTGCATGTACTTGTTCACATATTCGCCCACCGCGGCCTGAAGCTGGGCATGGGTAATAATGGCATTGTATTCGGCGCTGACCAGGATTTGTTCGGCGCGGGTCAGATTGACCTGAGCCTCACGTAGTTCAAGGGCAGTGCCTGCCCCTACCCGATATCGTTCCTGGGCCAGCCGGTATTCTTCCCGAGCCGATTCCAGATTCTCTTGATTGATTTTAATGATCTCCTTCAGGGCTTGCAGGTTGTCGTAGAGGTTTTTCACTGTCGAAAGGAGGTTGCGCCGCGATTCAACCAACCGCTCGTTGCTTACCCGGGTATTGATTTTGGCCTGTTGCAGGTTCAGGTAATCGGAGAAGCCGTTGAACAGGTTCCAGGTCAGGCGGACGCCGAGCGTCCAGGTAAATTCTCGTTCAAAGTTTTTGTAGATGGCCTTAAAATCGGGTACCCGGCGCGAATAGGTGTAAAACGCGCTGAGCCGGGGCAGAAAACTGGACTTGGCCAGGGCGATCTGCAGGCGGCTGGATCGGTAGGTTTGCTCCAGCTCCTTGATCCCTGGATTGTTGGCCAGGGCCCGTTGCATCA
>RFHE01000225.1 GCA_003696445.1 Calditrichota bacterium
AATTGAGCCTGAATCAATCGGTTAAAAATTTAACCCACACTTTGCGCTGGCGCGGGCCATCGAATTCACAGAAAAACACCCCCTGCCAGGTGCCCAGCTTCAGGCGACCGTCCTGTACGATGGCATTTAACGAACATCCCACCAGCGTGGCCTTGATGTGAGCCGCCGAATTGCCCTCCAGGTGAGCGTAATCGTCATCGAATGGAATGACTTTATTTAATTGAAAAAGAATATCCCGGGCCACCGAGGGGTCGGCGTGTTCGTTGACCGTAATCCCGGCCGTGGTATGGGGCACCCAGATGTGGCACAGGGCGTCGCGAATGCGGTGTTCGCGGATGGCTGCCTCGATCTGCGGAGTAATGTCGATGAATTCCGTGCGCCGGTTGGTCCGAACCGATAGTTCGATCAGCATGTTCCAGAACCCCTGTCGATTTGCTGGACTGGGAATTTACAAAGAATTCCGCCAAATCCAAAGCCGGAGCCCCGACGCCGGGGCGGCAGGCGGTCAGGTCTTTAATTTCTTTTTGCGGGCCGCCGGAAAAAGGATGTTGTTCAAAATCAGCCGGTAACCGGGCGAATTCTTATGCAATTCCAGCTGCGTGGGCGGATCGCCCACTGCGTGGGTGTAATCCTCCGGATCGTGGCCGCCGTAAAAGGTAAACGTCCCTTTGCCCGCATTGCCGTGGATGTATTTTACCTCGTTGGTCCCCTCCACTTCGCCCATGATGACCACCGAAGGTTTAATTTTGTCCCGATTGAACATGGTGGTCTGGCCCATGAACCCTTTCACCACGCCGACGTGGTTCTGGGTCAGCATGGTGGGCACCGGATCGTATTTGGCCGAAAATTCGAACAGGGTAAAATAATCGGTTTCCGGGTCGCGCACCCGAGCGGCAAAGCTGGGCGGCGTGTCGATATCGGAAAACTCGTACAAAAAGGGATCGGTGTAGAGTTTGAAGTTCTGGAAAGCCAGCGTTTTGGAAAAATCCAGCTTTTGCTGGTAATCGGGATCCGGAGGATCGCCATCGAAGGGGGTATCGACAATATCCACCCCTTCGGCGGCCAGGGCGATATCCAGCGCGTCGGTGGCCGAGCACATGGCAAACAGGAAGCCCCCGTTCAGCACGTACTGGCGAATGGCCCGGGCCACCGCCTTTTTCAGTTCGGGCACATTGGGAAAGCCCAATTTGGCGGCCATTTCCTCGTTGACCCGAACCTCTTCCAGATACCAGGGGGCATTCCGGTAAGCACTGTAAAACTTGCCGTACTGGCCGGTAAAATCCTCGTGGTGCAGATGCAGCCAATCGTACTGGGACAGCTTGCCGGAGAGCACTTCCTCGTCGTACACCGTCTCGTAGGGAATTTCCGCATAGGTCAGCGCCAGGGTTACGGCATCGTCCCAGGGCTGCTTGTTGGGCGGGGTGTAAACGGCCACTTTGGGTGCTTTTTCCAGCAGGACGCGTTCCATGTTTTCCTGCTCGATGGTGGCATAAATTTCGTTGACCTGAGTGGCGGAGATGATTTCGTACTTTACGCCCCGCACCCGGCATTCCTCTTCCAGGCCGGGGAACACCGGCATCAAAAACGAGCCTCCCCGGTAGTTGAGTAACCATTCCACATTGACCCCGCGCTGCAGGCTCCAGTAGGCAATGCCATAGGCTTTCAGGTGGTCGGTCTGGGAGAAATCCATGGGGATGAGGCAGTGCTGGGCGGGGCTTCCGTAGGCCAGGGTCAGCATTAGGGCCACAATGGCCAGTTTCCGGCTCATGGTACAACCTCCGGATTTTGTTGGCGCAATTCTCGCAAGCGCTCCCGCGCACGGGGGACAAACTCACTTTCCGGGAATTCCACCAGCAACCGGTCGTACCAGCGGTAGGCGCCGGCCAGATCCTGCAGGTGCCGATCCAGAAGCTGTGCGGTGAGAAACACCGCCTGGTCGGCGTAAATTTGCAGAGCCGGTTGCTCCAGGATTTGCTGGTAATAGCCCAGCGCGCGGGGATAGTCCTCCAGCTGGGTGGCCAGCCGGCCGGCATCCAGCAAAACACGCACTTGCAATTGGGGAGTTGGATTTTTTTGCAGGGCCAGATCCAGGCGATTCAAGGCCTCGTTTTTCTTTTCCTGCATCATCAGCCATCTGGCCTGGGCATAAACGGCCAGGGCTTCCGGCGAAGTCTTTCCGGCATCGATTACCAGTTGCAGGTCCAGGGCGTCGTTGGTCACCGCCCCGGCCGCGCCGGCCATGTTGATGACCCGCGAGAGCAGGGCCCGGGCGGTATCCATCTGCCCCTGGAAGAAAAAAGCACGCGCCCGCAACAGTTCTGCCCGCGGTTTCAGGGAGGGCAGGGCCGTCGCCGCATCCAGTTCGGGCAGGGCGGCGGCCAGGTCGCCCCGCATCAGCTGGCAGCGGGCCATCTCCAGGTGGGCGCGCGCCCGGGACTGCGGATCGAACTTGCCGTTTTCCGCCACCCGCGAATACACGGCAATGGCCTTGTCCAGATCGAAGAAAAAGCGCCGGTAAATTTCCCCTTCCAGCAGCAGCAACTGGGCCACCCGCCGCTGACCGGGATACTGTTGAACCACCTTTTCAATCATGTCCAGGGCAGCCCGGGCATGGCTTGGATCGTCCTGCTTTTCGGCCAGGGCCAGGTTGGTGCTGGCCGCCCCCAGGTAGGCCTGCATCAAATAGGGCGAACGGGGAAATCGCTGAATCAGCTCCCGGTAGGCATTCAGTGCAATGCTGAACAGTGAGTCGTTCTGGGCGGCGCGCGCAAATTCCAGCAAATACTTGCCCTGGCTCCGTTCCATCTCCACCTGCCGGTACATCTCCAGGGCCTGATCGTATTGCTGGTGGCGCTGGTAAAACTTAGCCAATATCAGGCGAATTTCCGGCACAGCGTTCTTTTTTTTCAGGGCCTCCTGCAACATTTGCCGGACGGTGTCGCTCTGGGCCGGCTCCAGGTCCAGAGAAAGAATCTGTTGTGCTACCGTCTGATAATGGGCAGGCTCATGTTCCAGATATTGCAGGTAGTAGCGAACCGCCTCCTTGTACTGGAACCGGCTGCGGTAGAGGCGGGCAATCTGTTGCAACAGGTAAGTTTTATCCGGATTGTTCCGGTAAGCCCACTTGAGCGTCTTGATGGTCTCATCGAACAGGCCGTTCTCCAGCATGGCATTGGCCACCTGATTAATGAGCAGCATATTCTGGGGGTGCTTTTCCAGCAGCTGATTCCAGAGCTTTTTTGCTTCCTCAACACTCCCTTTCCGAAAAAGGGCATTGGCATAGTCGATATCGTAACTGGGGTTGAGCGGGTCGGTGAGCCGTTGCCGGGCGATGGTTTCCAGGGCCTTGTCCAGCAGGCCAAGCTGAAAGTAAGACTCCATCAGAGCGGAATAATAGCGATAATTGCCCGGATTTTCCTTGTACAGTCTTTCCAGGATGGCCACGGCGCGTTTGTGCTGGTTGGAGCGCTGGTAGGCCTGTGCCAGGCGGAACTGCTGTTTTTGCCACTGCTGCTGCCGGGAAGGCGGTTGAGCGACTTTCTGGGCCAGGCCCGCGGCGGTAAAACACAACAGCACAAACCATAAGAGCAGGCCGCCCGGGACCTGCGGAAAAGCCGCGCCGGCAGCTCTGTTTCCTCTATGTTGAATGGCGATCATTGTCCCTTTTACACTCAGCCGCTGTCTGGATGTTTCGGTTCTCTGCAGCCCATTTACAGGCTCACCACCACCTCATCGGCCACCAGCCACCCCCTGGAGGTCAGGGTGACCCGCCGGTCATCCCTGGTCACCACCCCCAGGTCAACCAGGCGATCCAACTTTTCCCCGAAGAGCTGGTAAGGATCCTCGCCGAAGCGTAACTGAAAAGCCCGCCGGTCCAACCCTTCCCTGAGCCGCAGGTGCAGAAAGAGGTATTCGAACATCTGGG
>RFHE01000226.1 GCA_003696445.1 Calditrichota bacterium
GTGCCGGCCTGGGTCATCAGGCTCCGCCCGGAGAGGAGAGTAGGGGCGCAGCATGCTGCACCCCTACGATGTGCCGCAATTCTTTGCCTTCGATGTATTCCATGACGATGAACAATTCGTCATCGTGTTCTTCGATGGCGTAAATCGTGGCAATATTGGGGTGGTTCAGCGCCGCGGCCGCTTGCGCCTCGATTTTGAAACGCTCGCGTTCCTCCTCGCTGGCGGCAATCTGGCGCGGCAGGAATTTGATGGCCACCTCTCGTTTGAGCCTGGTGTCCTTGGCTTTGTACACCACGCCCATCCCGCCTTCGCCAAGTTTCTCGGTGATTTTATAGTGCAAAATGGTTTTGCCGATCATCATCGACCTCCTATCCCGAGAGCGGGATCCCGGCTTATCGGGAGGCCGCCGCGACCTAATTCCCCAATAATTTCATAATGCAAAATTGTTTTTCCGATCATACCGGAACTCCATCGTCCTCTGTGGGGCCCTGCTCCATTGGCAAGCTGCCACGCCCCCATTCCTGAATGATTTCCTCATGCAATTTCTGTTTCCCGATCATGGCCAGAGGCCAAACCTTGCTGCTGTTCTGACTTCCTGATTTCCGGAGCGTCTTACTCCGGCAAAGCCCCGCTCGATGTGCCCCGGCACTGGCCCGATCCGGCTGTTTCTGGTCCGAATTCCCGGAAATTCGACTGGGGTATGCAACGCCATCGGCAGGGTGCTTTGCTGATTCTTTCCACGTGTAGCGACCTCAGGCGAGCTTCGTTCGCAGGGTTTCGTGCAGGTGACGGGCTCTGTCCAGCACCTGCTGAATGCCGGGATCTTCCCGGACGCCATCCAGGAAGCGATCCTTCTCCATTGCCGGATAGCTCCAATAGCCCATGTCCACGGAGCGAGCCAGAGCCCGCCGGCAATCCCCGGCCAGGCCAGACAGGCCGTAAACCCGGGCGATTTCGTACCAGATCTCTCCATCCGAGGGATTTTCCCCCTCCCTCTTCCGGGTGAATTCGCCCGCTGCTTCCAGGTCCCCCTTCATGTAGGCCAGCAGCGAGGCGGCAAAATAGAACTCTCCAATCTCCCCCTTCAGGTCAACCACCTTCTGCAGGCAGGTGCGGGCCTTTTCCCGCTCGCCCAGGCGCAAATAGGCCTCCCCGAGACAGTTGAGCGTGAACGGGCTGTCCATGTCCAGATCGAAGGAGCGGATTTTCTCGGAGCGCCCGAGAAACATGTAGGTGATGATGGCGGAGCGAAAGCGGGGATTGCCCGGATCGATGGCCAGGGCGATTTCAATCTCTTTTTCCGCCGCTTCCAGGAACCCGATGTAGCGGTAGTGGTAGCTCATGGAAAAATGAATCCAGGCGTCGTTGGGATTGATCTTCAGCGCCCGCTGCAACAGGGAGTGGGCTTCCTCGTGCTTTCCAATGTCGGTGTAAATGAGGGCCAGGTAGGCCAGCGCCTGCAGCAGATCGTTTTTGAGCGAAAGGGCCTTCAACAGGGCCCGCTCGGCCTGGTCGAAGGCCCGGGTGGTATCCTTGCCGACCTGAGAAAACTGGTGATGGCGCATCCCCAGTTCCAGGTAAGCCGGTGCGTAAAGCGGATCCACCTGAACAGAGCGCTTGAGCATTTCGATGGCCAGGCGACTCCCCTCCATGGTCTGAGGGTAGGCAATGGCGCGCAGATAAAATTCGTAGGCCAGCGGACTCTGGGGCGTGTCCGGACGCATCCGTTCCCGCTCTTCCCGGGAAAAGCGAAGATGCAATCCCTCCACCACCTTTTGCGCCACCAGATCCTGGAGCTCGAACGCATTCCGGTAAGGAACCTGAACCGGTTCCCGCCACAGAATGTGCTGGCCGGCCAGATCCATCAGCTCGATGGTCAGGCGGATGCTGTCCCCCTGCTTCAAATAGCTGCCGGTCAGTAGGTAATCCACCATCAGCTCGGCCCCGGCCCCCTGCATGTCCACCGACTTACCCTCGTACTTCCGGACAGAACTGGAGGGACGAACCAGCACCTGCCGGGAGTAGGCCAGGGCACCGATGATCTGATCGGCCAGGGCAAATCCAAGAAAATCAGTCGCCTCGTCATTGCTCAGGTTGGAAAAAGGCAGCACGGCCAGTTTTTTGACCGCCGGCAAAGGCGCGCTGGCGTCCGGGCCGACCGGTGAACGCGAAGATGCCTTCAGGGTTTCAAGGACTTCACTCATCCTGCCAAACCGCTGCCCGGGATCCTTGTGAAGGGATTTTAGAACCACCTGGCGCACCGGTTGGAGCTCATCGCTACACTCAAAAGCCCCGGGTTCTTCGTTTAAAATCGCATACACCACGGCCTGATCGTAGTAGCCCTGAAAGGGCAGTTCGCCGGTCAGCATTTCGTACAACACCACGCCATAGGACCAGATGTCCGTGCGCAAATCCAGTGGATCGCCTCTGGCCTGCTCCGGGGACATATAGGCGATGGTCCCCAGGGGCACCTGTGCACGAGTTATGTGTGTGTCCTGCCCGAGGGAGGCGATCCCGAAATCCATGATTTTGACTCTACCATCCTCGGTGAGCATGATGTTGCCAGGTTTAATATCCCGGTGGACGATGCCTTTATCATGGGCGGCTTGTAGTCCCTCGGCGATCTGAATGGCAATGTCGAGGATTTGGTCAACCGGTAGGGGCGCAGCATGCGGCGACCCTACAATGTGCCGCAATTCCTGGCCCTGGATGTATTCCATCACGATGAACAATTCGCCATTATGTTCCTCAATGGCGTAAATCTGGGCAATGTTGGGATGGTTCAGGGCAGCGGCCGCCCGGGCCTCGGTTCGAAATCGGTCTCGCTGTCTGCTTCCCGCGGCCAGCTCGGCCGGCTGAAACTTGAGCGCCACGTCGCGGTCCAGCTTGCTGTCCCGGGCTCTGAACACCACGCCCATCCCACCTTCGCCAAGTTTCTCGGTGATTTTATAGTGCAAAATGGTTTTGCCGATCATAATCGACCTCCTATCCCGAGAGCGGGATCCCGGCTTATCGGGAGGCCGCCGCGACCTAATTCCCCAATAATTTCATAATGCA
>RFHE01000227.1 GCA_003696445.1 Calditrichota bacterium
ATCTTGCAGGCCGCCCGCAGCGCTCGCGTGGAACATCGGTTCACCTATCGGGGCACCTGCTATTACCCGGAGAAAAACAAACCCGGTACCACCCCGGCCCAACGGCAGGCTGAAGGATAAGAGAAGAGACGTGCATTGAATTGGATTTAAACAGGGAGAACAACGAATGGCCTCACACTACCAGCCGGTAAAGCTTCTGGATTCTAAAATGGTGCTGGATCGCGCTGCACGCGTGGAAAAACAGGTCAGTCCGGATTACGTGCGTATCAGTGGCGCCAGTGCGCTGGCCCTCCGCCTGATGCCGGGCCGATTCGCCCGCCCCTTCGACTTCGGCGGCATTAACATTCTGCTCAATTACGAACAGGGCTGTTTCTCCGATTGTGCCTACTGCGGGCTGGCACGAACCCGGCCGGGAGCCTATGAGGAAAAATCCTTCATCCGGGTGGAATGGCCGCTGGTGGAAACCGACCTGCTGGTGGAACGGATGGCCCGTTACGAGGACAAACTGACCCGCCTGTGCATTTCCATGGTGACCCACGGCCACGCTTACCGGGATACGGTGGACATTACCCGGCGGATTGTTTCCCGTGTCAAAACCCCTCTCTCCATACTGGTGGCTCCCCCTACCCTCAATTACCAGCGGCTGAAAACCTTCAAGGAACTGGGTGTGGACATGATCGGCGTGGGCCTGGACGCCGTGACCGAATCCGTGTTCGAACAGCGCCGCACCAATGTGCCACAGGGCGGACTGAAATGGAAAAACTACTGGGATGTCATCCACTGGTCCCGGGAGATTTTCGGCCCCTGGAAGGTCAACTGCCACACCCTGGTGGGGCTGGGTGAGTCCGACTTGGATTTGATTGACATGTTTTACTACCTGAAGGAACGGGAAATTTTTGCTTACCTGTTCTGCTTTAATCCCGAACCCGATTCCCGGATGGGCAACGAGCCCAAACCGCATCTCACCCGCTGGCGGCGCATCCAGCTGGTTAAATGGCTCATCGAGGAACGCGACCTGCCCCGGGAAAAGCTGGAATTTGATGCGGAGGGCAACCTGGTCTATTTGAAATGGCCCAGGCAGAAGGTTCAGGAAGCCATTGCCCTGGGCGTGGCCTTTATGACCAACGGCTGTCCCGGCGAGCATGGAGAGCCCGGCTGCACCCGTCCCTACGGCAGCTACCGCCCCAGCGAACCGTACCGGGATTACCCGTTCCTGCCCGATCCGGAAGACCTGCGGCAGATTACCGAACAGCTGCAATTGGACGGCTTTGTGGATAACTAAATCACCGGATTGCTGATGATAGCCGAATAATCAAAATGATGGCCAGGGCTTTAAAATCGTATCTGCAGGACCCGTTTCTCAATCAGCTGTACCGGGAAGTGCGCCAGGCCGGGCCGCTGCGCTCCATTTCGGTGGACCTGACCCACGTGTGCAACCTGCGCTGCGTGGGCTGCTATTATTTCACCGAGGGCATGGACCGGTATCGCTCGCCACGGGATGAGCGGGTGTTCGATGCATTCATTGAACGGGAAAAAGCCCGGGGCACCAATTTTGTCACCGTGGTAGGGGGGGAACCCACCCTGGCCATGGATCGGCTGCAAAAACTGTATCGGCACTTCCGGCTGAGCGTGGCCACCAATGGGCTGCGGCGCATTCCTTTGAAGGGCTTCGAGAATCTGCCCATCGGTATTTCGGTGTGGGGAAGCCCGGCCACAGACCGGCGTCTGCGCGGCAGCGGGCGCGTGGAGGTGTTTGCCCGCGCCCTGAAGAATTACCGTAACGACCCGCGAGCCTTCTTCTACTACACCGTCTCTCCAGGCAATGCCGACGAAATTGAGCCGGTGGTGACCCGCTGCATCGAAAACGGCAATGCCGTTCTGTTCAATTACTACGGGGATCTGGCCAGAAAAGGCGGGGCACTGGACGCGCGGCAGGGCTTCGGCCGCGTGCAGGCGGAAATTGAGCGGATGATCGGGATGTTCCCCGAGCGAATTTTCACCACCGCCTACCTCTCCCGGGTGGTAACCAGCGGCCGGTTGTACGACGAGCAGTGGGGGTACCAGGTCTGTACCAGCCTGTCGGTGGACCATCCGGTCAATCGGGAACGGTTAAAAAACGGCAAGCCGTTCAATCCACACTTCCGGGCTTACAATGCCGATTTTCAAACCACCCGCCGCTGTTGCACCGGGATTGACCGGGATTGCGAGACCTGCTTCGACACCTGGGAGCACTTTTCCTGGATCATGCTTAACCTGCGCAAGCACCTGGGCAGCAAGGGAGAGTTCACCTGCTGGTTGACCACCATGTATCTCTTCTACTGGATTAACCGCATTGTGGACTATCCAGCCGGCTTGCAGCGCCTACCGGAAATTCATCGCCGGGTTAATCAGGCGCTGGAGCAGCCTCCCTTCTCCTCAGGGCAGTCTGCAACGGCTGACCAAGCGCTTTTAGTGGAAACGGAAAAAACAATAACCTTAAATCCAGAAATTCTCTAAACAGGAGGAGTCAGACTCATGAACATAGCCGTTTTGCTACGCCAGGTACCCGACCTGGTGGAAGAGCTGGAGCTGGACGATTCGGGAAAAGACCTGAATCGGGACTGGCTTAAGTACAAAATCAACGAATTTGACGACCATGCCCTGGAGGAGGCGCTGTTGCTCAAGGAAGAGGCGGGGGCAAATGTTACTGCACTGGCCCTGGAAGGGGATGATGTGGACAAATTGCTCTACACAGCGGCCGCCAAAGGAGCGGATCGTTTGGTCAAAATTACCGGCGATTTTCCCGGCGCGGTGGCTTCGCGGGTGGCTGCCCGTGCCTTTGCCAACGTACTC
>RFHE01000228.1 GCA_003696445.1 Calditrichota bacterium
ATCTTCCACCGCGGCGCGCGCCAGCGGAAGCCTGGGCCAGGCGGCTTTTGATCCGCTGCCGCTATCGAGAAAACATCGAGCCTGCCGGAGCAGCGAGGAGCCTTTGCAGATCAATGCACAGCCACGTCGATTTGCATGGGTCCAGAGATCACTTTACGCGGCGGTTCTTCTCCGGACCCTTCGTTTTGCTGGTAGTGGGTGTGGAAAACCAATGCCAGTCCAACAAAGGGTACTGTAAAAAATGAAGAAACCTCCCGCGAAGTCCACACTCACAGTTAGGTTGCAAACGCGTGACAGTGGGCTTTAGAAAAATGATGAAAAGTCACCAGGAAGAAAAATGAGCCATGGAAGACAGTGCCGCACATATCGACCGGGACTGTTTTGAACTTGCCCTTGAACTCTGGACCCGGCGGATGGAAGCGTTGTTGGATACCAGTGTTCCCTATCGGCGGAACCGGAGTTTGATCGCCCGCGGCAAGAGTGAGGAATATCTGGATACACATCCCGGGGCCTGACTCAGCCCCGGCGTCGCGCCATTGAACGCAGCGAGCGTTGGGTGCTTGAGCAGGCCAACCACCCTACCCTCCGAAAGGCAATCATGCAATCTCCGCAAACCCCGTCCCTGCGCTTCTGGTGGCAGTTCTTAAAGGCCATCGAAAGGCAAAAGGAAAAGACTGAAAACGTTGGGGACAGGGAATAAAAAACGGAAAAGGCAAAGGCAAGGCAGTCCCTATCTTACTGGGGAAATTGCAACATAACTTGCCCGAGCACCAGGTCTCCCCCGCCCACGGGCTCGACAGGCCTCCCCGCCAGCAGCCAATCAGTAGGGCATGTGCCTGCCCTGTCCCCTTGTTTTTCCCCTCGCCGGATGTAACTTTTCTTGAACCCGGTAGCCGAACGGGCTTAATTTTGGCCCTGTGAACCAGCTAAACCAAGGAGGCAACCCATGAGCTACACGTACAAGGAGCTGAAAAAGAAAACGGTGGCTGAACTGAGAGAAATTGCTTCCGGAATCGAGCACGAGGCGGTAAAGGGCTACACCCAGCTCAACAAGGAGCACTTGCTGGAGGCCATCTGCAAGGCGCTCAACATCGACATGCACGAGCATCACGTGGCGGTGGGGGTGGACAAGACCGGCATCAAGGCCCAGATCCGCGAGTTGAAGAAGCAGCGGGACGAGGCCATTGCCGCCCACGACCATAAGCGTTTGCGGGCGGTGCGCAGGAAAATCAAAAAACTGAAAAATCAACTGCGCAGGGCCATGGTTTAGGTCCTTTCGGCTGCCCTGCCCTTGCCGTTTCAGTGCCGGTGGTGCTCCGGGCTGCGCACGGCCATTTTGCAACATCCCCAGGGGACCGGCCTTCTGGTCGCAGCCTGAAAAAGTTCTTTGACCGTCCTCGCTAACCAGCCTTTGCAATGGGCAGCGGCAGCAGGTCCGGGGGCGTATTGCGAAGCAAATCGGCCACATTCAGCGCCACCCATTTTTTCCGGCCGGCAAGGTTCAACCAGCCTTCCGCTGCAGCCCGGTAGCCCAGGGCAGCCATCCGCTCATCCAACTCGGCATCCCAGAGCACCGCTCGGCCGGACCGCATTACCAGCAGAATGTCCGTGGGATTGAGGGCAAAAAAAGCCTCCACCGGATCTGCTTTAACCCTTCTGGCCACCACCAGATCCGCCGGCCCTCCCGGGGCAATGTGCCCTCCGGGCAATTGCCAGACTCGCGCAGCGGATGCGGTAACCGCCTGGAAAAGCATCTGGTCGTCCAGTTGCCCCAGCGCTCTGGCCTGGCGCAGATGTTCCCAGAAGTTCCAGCTGCCGGTCAGGGTGGCATCGCTGCCCAGCAGGATGGTGGTCTCTCTCTTCAGCTGGCTAACCGGAGCGGTGGCGCCGTAAAGGTACAGATTGGACACCGGACACCAGACCAGAGCCCGAAGGTGCCCGGCTTGCCCGGGCTTAAGTGCAATCCCGTGCACCGCAATCAGCGGGCGGCGACGCCAGTTCCAGCGCACCAGTTGTGGGAGTTCTCTTTCCCGGGCGGCATCCACGCCTTCGGCCAGATGCACCACCACCGGCCACTCCCTCCGCCCCCCGGCAAACAGTTCGGGAAAAAGCAGCTTCCAGCGCCAGTGCCGCTCCAGGGCCAGCGAGTGCAGCGACTGACTGCCTGCCACCAGACCGATGGGCCTATTCGATGCCCCCGCAGGCCACGCCCCATGGTGCGCCACCACCGTTACCCCGCAGAGCAAATTTTTCAGCATCCCCCAACCCACGCGCACCGGCAGGGGAATCTGCTTTACCCGGGCAATGATCTGACTGAAACGCCGGTGGATATCTCGGCTCCAGTCCAGGAAATTCCGGTAAGGGCCTTCGCCCAGCGGTGGGAAGGCATTAAAGGCCAGGTGATCGTGGGAGTTAATCAGACCGGGGAACACCAGCGCCCCATCCAGGGCCAGGCGCCGTCCTTTCGGCGGCCTGTCGGTCGCAGGCACAACGGCGGCAATTCTTCCATCAGCCATCTCCACATGGCCTGCAGGCAGCGGCCCGAAGGGCATCGTGACATTTTCCAAAATCAGATTCACTGTGCCTCCTGTAGGATGAATCCCGGTTCGGGCCACAGGGGTAGCGCCCCGGGGCCCTTCAACCGGAATTGCGCGAGGACGTCAGACACACCTGCCGGGGGTGTTTCCCACACAGCTTCGGCCCCATTTCGATTCTGCTATTGATTTTTTTGCCCTGCGCCCTAAATTAGCACGCATTTAGGTTGACTAAATAAGGGGAAAAAGAAAACGCGGGAACAGAGATGACCGATTTTCTGGAAGCGCTGCTGCATTACTCACTGGCTGTTCGCAATTTCATGTGGGGCAACTGGATGGTGGCCCTACTGGTTTTAACCGGTCTGGTACTTTCGGTTTTCACCAAATTTATTCAGGTCCGCCGCCTGGGCAATGCCTTAAAGCTGGTGCTGCTTGGTGCCCGCGGGAAGGATTACCAAGAGGAAGAGGAAGGCGACATATCCCCGTTTGCTGCCTTGATGACGGCCCTGGCCGCAACGGTGGGCAACGGAAACATTGCCGGTGTGGCCACCGCCATTGCCACCGGTGGACCTGGTGCGCCGCTGTGGATGTGGGTGTCCGGATTTCTGGGCATGGCGACAAAATATGCCGAAGGATTTCTGGGAGTGAAGTACCGGGAGGTGGCCGAGGACGGCACCATGGCCGGCGGCCCCATGTATTACATTTCCAAGGGCTTAAAAAATAAGAAGTTCGGCAAAATTCTGGGCGCGGTGTTTGCCGTCTGCGGTGCCTTTGCCGCTCTGTTCGGCACCGGCAACATGGCCCAGTCCAACTCCATGGCCCTGGCTTTTCAATCGCAGCTGGGCGTGCCCCCACTGGTCTCGGGTCTGGTAATTACCCTGCTGGTGGGGTTGGTCATCATCGGCGGCATCAAGCGCATTGGTGCAGTGGCCGAACGGCTGGTGCCTGGGATGATTTTGTTCTACTTCGCCGGCGCCTTTGTGGTCATCATCGCCAACGTTACCCACATCGGGGAGGCGTTTCGCATCATTTTTGAATCGGCGTTTACCGGCAAGGCCCTGGGCGGAGCATTGATCGGAACCTCTGTGCAGCGCGCCATCAGTCTGGGGGTGAGCCGCGGGGTGCTCTCCAACGAATCCGGGCTGGGCTCGGCCGCCATCGCCCAGAGCGCTTCCAAATCCGGCGACCCGGCCAAAAACGGCCTGATCGCCATGACCGGCACCTTCATCGATACGCTGGTGGTTAACACCATGACCACCCTGACCATCGTGCTCAGCGGCATGTGGCTGCTGACGCCGGCCACCGGGGTGGATCTGGACCCCAGTCGGGTAGCCGCCCATCTGCCCCAGATGGTTACCCAGTTTGCCCAGCAGGTCGGCTACGACCTGAGCCAGGGCGGCCTCTCCAGCACCGCCCTCACCGCTGCCGCCTTCAACACGGTTATTCCTTACGGCGGCTGGATTATCGCCTTCTGTTCCTTCCTTTTCGGCTATACCACCCTCATCGGCTGGGCTTATTACGGCGAAATTTGCCTGGAGTACATTGCCGGGGTAAAGGTCAAACGCCCCTACCGGCTTACTTACATCGCTCTGCTCTTCCTGGGCGCCAACCTGCAGGGCCAGTATCTGGATATCGTCTGGAACGTGGGCGATATTGCCAATGCCTTCATGGCCATTCCCAATCTGGTAGGGTTGTTGTTCCTGGCCCGCATCGTGGCCCGGATTACCGAGGATGCCTTCGCCGGCGGCCGGCGGGTGTATTAAGCCGACTGCGGCTGGAAAAGCCAGAGTTCCGCGCGCAGATCTCCCCTTGCGAGCAATTGACCAGAAGGGGGACGTGGCGCGTAGCGGTATGTACATTTCACCTGCTCTGCCTGGCTGAAAACGCCGCAGGCTCGGGACCCAGCGTGTTGCCACCTTGAGATTGAGCGCAAGGAAGCGAACTTCGCATCCCGGTTGCCGTCCCCTGAAGACTGCAGCGAGGCACGCCGTTTAATCCCCTTAGCGCAACTTAAACTTTCTTTGTTTCTTCGGCGAGAACAGGTGGGAGCGTGGCCGCTTCGTGCTTCTGATCGCCTCCTGTCATTACAGGCGGACACGCGGTTAAACCGTCAGGCAACTGGGTAGGCTAATTGAAAGGCCCGTTTCAGAAGAACGATTGGCAACCTGGCGGGGAACGTAATCCGATTTCAAGTTCAATTAGACTTCTACTCGGCCCCATCGCCCTGGAGCAATTGTTGCATCACCCGGTCGTGCAATTCAGGCCGGAATTCACCCATCCGGTTGACCGACGGGTCCGGGTGGGTGCGATTACAGAGGAATACCACCACCACTTCCCGGTCCAGATCGATCCAGATGGACGGACCGGTAAAGGCCAGATGCCCGATGGTGTGTGGGGAAAAGTAACGGCCGGCACTGCTGTTTTGCCGGGCAGGTACGTCCCAGCCCATTGCGCGGCGAGCCTCCCCGATTGCCTCCACGTGGCACATCTGTGCGATGGTACTGCCCCGTAAATGGCGTGCCGCCCGGTAAATGCCCCGTTGCAGCACCATCTGTCCGATGGCGGCCACATCCAGGGCATTGCCGAACAGCCCGGCATGGCCGGCCACCCCTCCCATCACCGACGCATTGGCATCATTGACTTCGCCCTGAAGTTCCCTCTTTCGCCAGTCGTCACTTCCGGTTGGTGGGATGGCTTGAACCTGCTCCCCGCCCGGGTTAAATCGCAGGCTACTCAGCCCCATCGGGGTGTAAAACTGGTTGCGGCAGAAGGCGTCCAGGGGCTGGCCGCTTACCCGCTCCACCAGATCCCCCAGCACAATAAAGCCCAGGTCGCTGTAAACCATTTGGCTGCCCCGGGGTGTTACCAGCGGGGTTTTTAAAACGGCTTCGACCACCTCCTGCCGGTTCCGGCAGGACTGGTAAAAGGGCTTCCAGGCCGGCCAGCCACTGCGGTGGTAAAGCAGATCGGCCACCTCAACGGCACCCTGGGGTCTGCCCTCCAGCCAAGGGTAAAAGCGCTCCAGGGGATCGGAAAGTTTCACTGCCTGCTGTTCCACCAGTTTGAACACGGCCGGCGTAGTGGCCAGCACTTTGGTCAGGGAGGCCAGGTCGTAGCTGGTGTCCGGTTTTACGGCCGGAGCGTCCGCCTGGTAGGTAAACCGGCCATAGGCCTTCCAGTAAACGAGTCGGCCTTTCCGGGCAACCAGCAGCACGCCGCCGGGAAAAATCTGTTGGGCGATGGCCTGCTCAATCCAATCGTCCACTGCCGGCCAGCTTGTTGCAGCGCTTTCCGGGTGGGTCAGCTGATATGCGTTCTGCGCGATGTCAATGTTTCGATGAAACGGTTCGGGTAGTTGAACCGGCAGCCGCCCTTTTACCGGGATAAAGCTGCACAGGGCCTTGAAGGCGGCCTGCTGGCTGGCCGCCACGTAAGAATAGAGCAGAAAAAACGCCGCCGGCGGTGGATCCAGCTGAATTTCCGCCACCCGATTCGGGTTGCCGAAAAAAAGAACCACACAGGGGATGCCGGCTCGGGCGATCATTCGGTAAACCCGGGACATTTCCTTGCCGGGCAGCCGCTGGAGATTGGCCGCCCGGGTTCGCACGTAAACGGAAAACACCACCAGATTTACTGGTTTCTTGATCAGGGTCTCCGTCTCTGTGGAGGTAGGATTGATTCTGGTTTCCACGGCATCAAAAAAGCCCTGCAACTTTTCCCGCAGTTGCTGGAGGGGATGTTCCGGTGGCGGCGTTTCGGTAAAGATCAGATGGGCCACCGCTTGTACAGCCGGCAGGTTGAGCGGGAAATCGGGGCTCTGGTGCACGGCGGTCACCGCCCGCTCCGCCACCCGATTGGCCAACCCCACGTGGTTGGGATGTTCCACAACTTTGTAAACGCGCAGCGGATGGCTCTGGACCGGCTGGTGACGGTGCAGCCATTTTTTTAGTTGAAAAATGCGCTCCACCGCTCTTTCGGCCTGCTTTCGGAAATCCGCGTCCCGGGCGATGACTTCGCTGAGCACCCGGTGGACCAGAGGCAGGTGTTCGGGCATGAGCAATACATCGCAGCCGGCTTGAACTGCGGCCAGTGCCTGGCGGCCTGGCGAGAAGTGCCTGGCCATGGCTCCCATCTCCAGGGCATCGGTGAAGACCACCCCCTGAAAGCGCCACTGCCGGCGCACTACCGCTTCCACCACATCCCTGCGGAAGGGCACCGGCCGGTCACTGTCCGGCAAGGCCAGGTGGCCAACCATGAGGCCTTTTACACCCATCTGAACCGCTTCCCGGAAAGGCAGCAGCTCTTTCTCGGCCAGTTGAGCCAGCCCGCGGTCCAGCACTGGCAGATCGATGTGGGAATCCAGAGCGGCCGCCCCGTGGCCGGGAAAATGTTTCCCCACACAGGCCAGGCCGAATTCCTGTAGCGTGCGAATAAACGGCAACGCCAGTCGAATCACCTCTTCCGGCCGGGCATGAAAGGCTCGAATGTTAATGATAGTATCGGCCGGGTTATCGGCCAGGTCCAGAACGGGTGCAAACACCACATTCACCCCCACCGCCCGGATCTCGCGGGCCATGACCTCTGCGGCTTCACGAACGAGGGCCTCGGATCCCGACGCCCCAAAGGCCAGTGCATGGGGAAACAGCGTTCCCCGCTCGGTCACCGTAGCCAGCCCCCGTTCAAAATCGGCGGCAAACAGCAGGGGAAAACGGCTGTGTTCGGTCAAATAACGGGTGGTGAAATGAATCTGAGCAGGATGCCCGCCGAACAGGATGAAGCCACCCAGATGGTATTTTTCCAGCCAGCGAACCGCACGGCGCATTTCCGGCGATTCCCGGTTCAGTTGAGTCACTGTAAAAGCCGGCATCAGCAACTGGCCAGCCAGAACCTGGGTATCTAAATGGTAAGCTCGGGGCAGTTTCACAAATCACCTTTCCTTTTAGTGGACTTCTGGGTAATTCAAGTTTACAGCAGGCAAAGCTTTATTCACAACCTTTTTCCTGACCCCTCAAGAACAAACCGGAAAAACTGCTTCAAGGGGAGCGGCTCGCAGACCCCCCGGCTTAAAACAGCCGTTTTTTTGGGGATTGGCCCGAAAAGAAAAAATGGTTCTATGTAATGAACATTACATTAACCTATAGTCCAGCCCTGCACATTAAAACTGAAAATATTTGAGCGTCAGGTGTTTTCCGGCTCGCAGTTTAACAAACTAAAGGAGGTCTGAATCATGAACAAGCGGACGCTGTTTTTGGTAGCCGTCATGGTCTTTGCGCTGGTCGCATCCTTTGCCCTGTTACAGGCAGGCGACAAAAGCATGAAGGCGCAGACCGTTGAGGGCGTGCTCATCGATACCAAGTGTTACTCGATGGGTGGATTTACCACCAACGATCACAAGGATATGAAGGGCAACAAGCTGCCCAATTGCGCCACAGCCTGCGCATCCATGGGAATTCCGGTCGGTGTGCTCACCAAGGACAAAAAGGTATATGTGATTGGTCTTCCCGCTCAGGGTTTTGCCCAGTTGATGGCCAAAGAGGTTCGCTTAGTGGGTATGCACGGCAAATTTGGTGCTGACAATATCTTCCTGCCTGAAAAATTGTACGTGAAAGAAAACGGTAAATGGGTGGAGAAACCCCTGCCCAAGGGCATGATGTAATTTTTCCCACCCGGTTTCACTCTTTTTTTCAGTTCTAGCAAAAAAGGAGAGGCAGGCGGCCTCTCCTTTTTTGTTACTCAGCCCGCTTGGTCAGTCTGGGAAAGTTTCTGGCGTTAATCTGCGGGGGCTGGAGGCTGTTTGACCCTAAAACGTTTGCTCTTCCTTTTGGACAGCGCTTCGGTGAAAGAAAGATTGCCACTGCGGGCAGAAGAACCAGCCGTTCGCTTCGTCCAACATCGGCAGACCGGGTCTGTCCCTATTACAAGCGGAGTTCGAAGCCCGCTCACCGGGGAGGCGGGTTCGAATTTTCAATTCCCCACATCGGTTCTGTAATGGGATAGGCCAGGCGGTTGGTACCGCTGTGAAAGAACAGGGTGGTTGCCCAACGCGATTTTTTGAAGCGGACCACCTGGATGGTGTCCAGGACTTCGTGGTGGATCTCCACCGGGTAAACTTGACGGAGCGAGTCGGCCAGGGCCTGGAGCCGTTGTACCCATTGTATGGCCCGGGCGCCCCTAGGAAACCGGGGCAGGCCCCTAGGAAACCGGGGCAGGCCCCTAGGAAAGCGGGGCAGGCCCCTTGAAAAGCGGGGCAGGCCCTGCGCGACGGTCTCGTTTTCAGGGTTTGCCTCGCTGCCCGAACGCGACGCATGCAACAGCTGGTCTTCAGCGTCCTGCCCCTCCAGCAGGCGATCGCAATATTCCTGAAAGACCCATTTGTTGCGCCACAGATGCAACTGGCGCTGAACGGCTGGCAAGCGGTAATAGCCCTTTTTGTCCGCCTGTCTGGCCATCAGGTAATCCCGAATGGTAAAGGCTACCGCCCGATGCAGCGCACTGGGAAAATCCGGGGCCAGCACAGGATGGGGCCGAACCCGATCCGGGTTGAACAGATCCAGAAACTCCCCGACCGTAACCTGCCCGTGACGGTAGGTGAAAAATGGCTGGTGCAGGGCCTGCCTCAACGCCCATAAGGCCGGTTGGGCCGGAGTGGCTTTTTGAACGGCAGTGCGAAAATCCGGAGCCCTTCCCCTGCCCTGCTTCCGCCAGGCCTGGAGGGCTTTGCCCAGCAGGGCAAAAGCAGGGCCTCTGGTAACCACCTGTTCGGCATCCAGCATGTTGACCAGATATTTTTCCAGCGCCCGATCCAGCTTGCGGTAAAAGACGATCTGTTCGAAGGTGGGGGCTTTTTCAATGTATTCATTGGTGGTGACCGCCTGCCGGCGAATGTCCAGCAGCTGAAAGAAAAAGTACTGCCCGTTCAGGGCCACCGGGTCGGAAATCTCCCCGATGGGTAGATCCTGGATGGCCGTCAATAACTCCTCGGGCACATCCAGGTAGTTCACGTAATCGCTTTCCATTCGCCCCAGCTGGCGCTTCAGCTCAGGGCTCTGTTTCAGCGCATCGTCCACTGCAGCAGCAAACCCTTTTTCGCGCATCTGCTCAGCCATCCGCCGAGCACGGTCCAGACTGGGCTCCACCCAGTAGCGGAACTTAAAATACACCTTGGATTTGTTAATGGCCTCTCGAATTTCTTCCTGACTCACCTTAATGCGTCGTTTAACCTGGCGATCGATCAACGCCTCCACCAGCAACTCCTGTCGCAACCGGGCTTCCAGGCGGCGCACCCGCGGGGAGCGATCCAGACCCTGGCGGTAGCCTTCCAGGGCCAGCAGGCGCTCGTTAATCATGCTCTGCAGGTAGCTCAGTCTGGGATCGGGATCCTGCTTCAGGTTCGCAAAGCCGCTTTCGTAATCCAGGCGAAATTCCCGGGCGGTAATCACCTCCGGGCCCACGCGGGCTACGATGGGACTGCCATCCGGAGAGGCGGGCTTCCGGCTACAGCCGGTTACGCCAGCCCAGAGACTCAGAATCAGCGGAAACAACCAGCGCAGAAGACAGGCCCGGCCAGGGTGCATCCGGGCGTGCAACCTCCCACCCTCTCGCGGAAAAAAAACCTCTGATTGCAATTTACCAGTCCGTCGATTAAAGAAACGCAACATGCCAATCAATCGAAGACCAGCCCAATGGAAAATCGATGCACGCTGTTGAGCGGGCCCCAATCGCTGAAGGCGTAATCTACGCGGATGCCCATGCGTCCGGGTCGATAGTAATCGATGCCGCCGCCCAGGGAAAACCGGCCGGTGGTGCCCACGTTTAGATCATCCCGCTCGAACAGGTTTTCGAAACCGGCGCGCAGGTAGAACATGCTGGCATAGCCGTACTCCACCCCGAAATTAATGCTTTCGGTGGCGTGGCTGGGATGGCTCAGGTCTCCTGAAACGGTCAGGGTGCCCAGCTCGCCCATTTCCATGGCGTAGGACAGCCCGGCCCGGAAAAGCACCGGGAGGGGGAAGGAAGAGGTCTTGAAGGTGACGGGAACAAAATCCACATTTTCGTTGCGCTCGTCCGGATCTTTGGTACTGTCCAGGTCCCGGCCGATCAGGCTGATTTCGCCGCCGAAGTTGCTCATGCTCATCCCCAGGCGCAGGCCGCGCAGAGGGGTGTTGTAAAAAATCCCCAGGTCCAGTGCAAAGGTCCCGCCGCTCTCATTCCAGATGCGCTGATTGATGTACTTGCCGGTCAGCCCGAAGCTGAAATGGGGGGTCAGCGCCAGCGCGTAGGAGAGGCCCGCCGCGTAATCCCGGGCGGAATAGGTCTGTCCGGTGCCTTCCGGCCTCTCCACGGTGCGTACCGGCTGCTCGCCATAGTCCAGGGTCAGAAAACTGAATCCGATGGAGGACCGAAACAGCGGTACAGGCAGGGTGACGCCCAGAAATTCGAAATTGGTGCCTACCAGCCAGCGAGTGTGCATTAATTCCACCTGAATGTTCTCGTTCCAGACCATCCCGGCCGGGTTGTAGTACAGGGCGGTGGGGTCGTTGGCAATAGCCACATAGGCCCCGCCCATGGCCATGGCGCGCGCCCCAACACCGATTTCAAGAAATGAGGCCGCATTGGTGCCCACCGCACTCACATCGGTGCGCAGCTGGCTCCAGCCGGGAGAAATCCCGATCAGTAAAACCGCCACCGCCAGCAGCCAGCAGCCCCTGCCGGACCGAAAAAAAGAAGAAGTTTGCCTGATTGTTGTCCTGCTCATGCCAGCACTCCTTGTAAATCATTTAATGACGGCGAACTTGCCGGTCTTTTTGCCGATGCCGGGAGCGTCCACCAGGTAGAAGTACACCCCGTGGGCAATCTCCAGACCGTCCTGAGTGCGTAAATCCCAGCTCAGTCGGCTGTTGAAGGTTTTCGCCGAATGGTGCAGCTGGGTCACGACCCGTCCCGAAGCGGTGAAAATGGTGACCGTGCACTCCTTGGGCAGATTGACAAAATCGATGCGGCGCTCGCCTCGGCCCTCGTCGCGATTGAACACCTTCCTCTCCAGCGAACTGACCGCAATGTAAGGATCGGGGACCACATAGATGTTGTCCAGTTCGCTGCGGGCCTTCAGGCTGTCCAGTACATTGCCGACCATCTTGAATTCGAAGGCATCGTAGCGATCGAAGCGCTTGCGGGTCACGATGCGGCACACATCGCCGGGCTGGGGATTGATCCGCTGGGAGGAATCCAGCTCGGCGGGAAATTCAAAGGTAAATCGCCACAGGCGCCGCCGCTGGGTCCGGTTGTTGACCACATTGACAATATCTCCCTCGTCCAGCACACCGAATTCCGGTGGATTGTCGATGTAAAGGAAGGGCATTTTGCGGGGATTGTCCGGGTCGGTGACGTCCCAGATCTGAAAATTGGCCACCCGGCGATTGACCGCCGTATCTGCATTGGCCTCCATCACGCGCAGCTCGTAGTCGCGAGCGACAAACGTGCCGCCGCTGCCCGGACCGTTTAAATCCACCAGCTTCATGTTGGTTTGCGAACCATCCACCCAGCCGGAAAGGGTGCTGTCCACCGCGGTGCTGTCGTTGTGCAGAATGATGCGGAAACCTTCCAGCAAATACTTCTCGTCCAGGTCGTTGTTTTCCGGACGCTGAAAAATTCCCAGCGGCACATCTTCGGTCAGGTTGTAAACCCGCATTTCGCTGGTTTCGCCGGTGTAGAGCGAATCCCATTTCGTGTAGCGGCCATCGTCGCCGAACTCCACCCGGTAACGGTGATTGGGCTTCACCACCAGGGGATTGTACACCTGGATTTCGATGCTACCGGTGCCCCGCCCGGAGACGTGAACAATGCCTTCCTGGCTGACCCGCGGCTCCTGGTAGCCCCCGACCCTTTCCTGAGGCGTCACCGCTGCCGTGTTGGGATCGAAGGCAATGGGCCGACCCAGCGGATCGATCTGAATGTTCACCGGCGATTCGGTAGGCGAAATGGGCAACAGGTTTTCCAGGGGAGAAATCTTGGGATAAAAGGAAGGATGATACCCCATGTCCACCGAGGCCACCGCATAGTAATAGGTTCGGCCATTGGTCACCTCCTCGTCCAGATAGTGGTGGCGCAAACCGCTGTCCGTGCCCATGTTGTAGGAGACTCCCAGATCGCTTTCAGGGCCCAGTTCGCTGCCAATGCTCACCGGATGCAGGCCTTTCAGTCCATCCTTTTTGTCGAAAATGGCCAGCGGCTTAAACAGAAAGGGATTGCCGAACCCATCGGTAATGGTTTTGATCTGATTGAAGGTCGGGTCGGTGCTTTTGTACACGTAATAGGCCTCGAAATCCTGGCCGTAAATGGGGTCGCGAGAGCGCTCGGCCCGGGAATCCCATTCCAGAAATACCCGGCCGTTGTCCCCGTACGCCTTCAGGGTGGGCTGCAGGGGCGGTTTGGAGAAATTGTAATCCTGATCGTAAATCACCTGCATGGTGCGCTTGTTGCGGATAATGTCCTCCTGGTCGTTACCAAACAACAGCGCAATGGCGTAGCGGTGGGTGCGTTCCGAACCGGCAAATTTCACAAAACCACTGCCGTAGGTAAAGGTGATGTCGCGCTGGTAATTTTCCCGGACGAAAAAGGTACCGGGAAGAATCTCGGTGGTCCAGAAGCGTTCGTCGTCGGCCATCTGGCCGTCGGTGTCTTTCAGATAAAAGGAAGTGAGGCCCACCTGGTCGGACTCGTCGTTGTCGGTGAACTCAAAATTGGGTTCACCAGGATCGGGGACGCCGTTGGCCTCTCCGGGATCGGGACCGGTGTATTCGTTGTGCTGCGGGCCCAGCCCATCGTTGCCCACGTCGTCGTTCAGCGGTTCAATATCCAGAATGTTATTTCCGTTTAAGTCCTCTCCGGGATCGAGCTGACCATTGTAGTTTTTGTCCTCGGTATCGTACACGCCATTACCGTTCAAATCTTCCCAGGGCCTCCAGTCGTTGTCGTTGTCGATGCCGTCGCTCTGGCTCTCGTCCACCAGCCCATCCTGGTCATTATCGATGCCGTCGTTGGCCAGCCCGGGACTCTCCAGGAAGGCAAAGCCAAAGTAGCCGATAGGCAGGCCGTTCCCGGTAATCCCGATCTTGTTCCAGGCATAGGTGATGTCGTCCAGCTGGTCGAAGGAGGCATTGTCGTTGGTGAACGGTCCGCCCAGATCGGGATCCACATTCATGCCCACAATGCATTTGTTCAGATCCAGCCCTTCGTTGGTGATGTCGTAGATGGAGATGTAGATATCCTCAGCCAGGCGCGCATTCCACTGGTAGCCGCGGTTTTCCACGCGAATGCCCAGGCCGCGGCGTCCGTTGGGCCAGGAGGCGGTGTCGTCGGGAAACGGATAGTAATCGAACTCATCATTTTCCCGGTCGTCCATGGCATAGTAGGATTCCTGGTCGGCCCGGACGTAGGCGCCAAATTCCCCGTTCCAGCGCCCCGCCCGGATGCCGGGCCGGTCGTCGGCTGGATTATTGGGATCCCGATCGTCGCCCGGATAAGTGCCCGGTGGCCAGTAGGCCGGCCAGGTCTCCCGCCGATGACTGATGGCATACCAGCCCACCTGATTCTGCATGTGCAGGTCCAGCTGGCCGTTATTGTTGAAGTCCTCCTGTGGTTGCAGAATGCCATCCCCTTCGCCGAAATCGCCGGTTTTTGGAATCCCGTCCACCCCCACATCCTCGCTGATCCCGCCGATGAGCGGGGCGGTCTGAGCATCCGGTTGATCCAGATTAAAATATTTGGGCAGCGGCTGCCAGGTGTAGCTGTGGGACAGATCCGGCGCCACATCGCCAAAATTGGTAAAGGCAAAATGATCGGACACAATGTGAATGGTGTCGCCGTGGGCATCCACCACTTCGGCGGCTACAAAGAAGTAATCCCCCCAGATGTACTCGACATTTTTCGGGCCCTTGGGCCAGGCAATGCGCGGGGTGTTGGCCACGCCACTGTAGGAAATCAATCCTTTGTTGAGCACGCCGCCGTTGACCAAATTTCCGTCGTGAATGACAAAGCGGGTGTACTGGCTGTTACCCGGGGCTACCGATGGCTTGTTAAACCGGTTGTAACTGCGGGTGGTGGAAAAAGCCCCCTGCCGGTCCCCCTCCTGAAGTTGCTGCTTAAAATCCGCCTGAGCCTGCAGGCAAGCAAACGCCCCGAGGAAGGCCAAAAGCGCCAGCGCAAGGCCAAAACGAAATCGGTAACATCCTTTCACGAAAAAATGACTCCTCATGTAAACGCCCTGCTTTTTTGATTCTACACTCTTTCTGGTATTGTTCTGGTCTCCAATGGTGATTCGCGCGCGGAGGGATGGCGTTCAGACGGCAGCACCCCCAGCGCCAATCAAAACCGAACCTCCAGCCCCAGCTGAACTTTCCGCGGTTCGGAGAAAAAGTCGGGAAACAGGTCGACTTCCTCCAGGGTAAACAGGCCCTCCTGTTCCAGGGTATCCTGCAGAATTTTTAAGACTTCCGGGATCCGAGCCACTTCGTCGGCGCGTCCGGTGGTCGGATTAACATTTTCGTGATTGAGGTGATCGAACAGATTATCTACCTTCAAGAACAGGGTAGCCTGCTGGCCCATGAACTTAAAAAACTTTTTCGCTTTCAGATCTACGCTCCAGCGGGTGGGTTTGTAGGCGGCATTTTCGTACTCCCGCACCGGCACATCGAAGCGTTCGACGAACTGGGGCGTAAACGGCGTCCCACTGTTGAGAAAGCCGACCAGCCCCAGGCTCCAGTTGTTGCGCTTGACAAAGTTCACATAGGCGTTTATCGTGTGGCGCTGGTCCCAGTTC
>RFHE01000229.1 GCA_003696445.1 Calditrichota bacterium
CTGGTTGATCAGGTTGGAAAAATAGGTGAACTCGTCCTGGAGCGTCCAGCCGCGCAGCCGATCCCGTTCGTTCTGCTCGGGAATGAAGCGAAAATCGCGCCCCACCTGATTGGAATCCGCCAGGCACTCCCGGTAAAAATTGATGTTGCGGGTCTGGAAGGCCAGTTGCAGCTTCTTGAACAACGAATCGGGGTCGGTTTGCAACCGATTGGTGTCCTGGGGCTGATTGGAGGCCCGGGGCGGCTGGGCACTCCGCACGCTGAACGGATTAGTGCAGGCCAGGAGCAACCCCACCAGGCCCAGGACGCACATGTATCGTTTGGCCCACATGGTCACTTAATTTACTGGCAAGGGCCGGGCAATTCAAAATCGAATTGCTCGCCCCCCCACTTAACCACCCGCCCTTGCGGGTGGCCATTAAAATCGGCCACGGCGTCGTTCCTTGGCCGGCAAAACCTCCAGACAGGTCGTCCACCAGCCGGTCAGGATGGTTTCCACAAACTCTTCCGGCAGCCCTTCCCGGCGCATCTCGTGCGCCAACCGCTGGTAATCGTAGCTCACCGGCACAAAGGTCGCCTCCAGCCGATCCCCGTCTTCCAGCGAGAGCATGGTGTACCACACCTCGGTGCGGCCGTCGTTGGCCGGACGGCCGATGGCCCCCACATTCACAAAGTGGCGCTTGCCGGACAGTGCCCGCTGCCAGTGAATGCCGGTGTGCGTCGCACAGATCACATCCGCCTGGTAATCCTCGCACAGCTTCTCCAGAAAATGGGTGGACGTGGTGGACTCCCAGAGGAACTCATTCATCTTCCTGGGCGAGCCATGGCACAACAGCACCCGATAGGGACCCAGTTGCAGGCGGATCTCCGTGGGCAACTGCTTCAACCAGCGCCGGTTTTCCTCACTGGTATGGGCAAAGGTGTAGCGGTAGCTGATGCGGGCAAAATAATTGTCCCGTGGATCGGTGTAGCCGCACTGGCAATCGTCCAGCCCATTGCCGATGGAATGGTCGTAATTGCCCTGAACCACCGCAATCCGGTATTCGCGCAACAGGGGAAACACCCGGTCCGGATGGGGCCCGAACGCCCCCAGGTCGCCCAGGCAGAACAGCGCCTCGGCACCCCGCCTGTGGGCATCCCGAATGGTTTCCTCCAGTGCCAGGTAATTGCTGTAAACGCCGCCAAACAGTGCAATTTTCTTAAACATTTCTTCCCACCGAGACAAAGTTTGAACAGATGGAACCAAACATGTAACAGGTAAAACAGGCCTGATGGCGTAGCCGGTAACCGACCGCGGCACTCTCGCTGAGCGTATTGCCCAGCCAGGCGTCCCTTGCTTCGATCAAAATGGGGCAGACGTAAACCCCCTTGCTGGTGGCGATCCGGCTGTTGGCACAGATTAGGTTGCTTGCATCGTAGCCTTGCATCATCTCTTCGCTCACGTATTCGTAATCCTCGTAGCCGTGGCTGCGGGCCGCTTCCCGGCCGATGCGCAGCGAAGGCAGAATCTTAATCCGCGGCCGCTGGTAGCCGTGGGCGCGCAGGGTATTCAGAAACCCTTCCAGCACCGCCTCATCTTCGGAATCCTCCCAGGTTTTAGCCACCGTGATGATGGGCAAAAATCCGTGCTCCACCAGCCGTTTCATCCCGGCCATGGCTTTCTGAAACACGCCCTTGCCCCGGATGGCATCGTTCATTTCCTCGGTGTAGCCGTCCAGGCTGAGTCGAATTTCCAGCGAATAAATCGACTGCGCTTCGATCTCGGCCAGGCGTTCTACCACTCTGGGCCGGAGCAGCATGCCGTTGGTCAGAACAGTGGCCGGACCGTACTGCAGGGTCAACTCAAGAATATCCAGAATCTGCCGGTTCATGAAGGGTTCGCCACCGGTAAAGTAGTACTCCTTTACCCCCAGCCGGACCGACTCTTCCAGATAGCCTTTGACCTGCTCCAGGGTCATAAACTCGAAGCTGTGATTGGTGGGGCTGCAACTGATAAAGCAGTGTTCGCAGGCAATGTTGCACAGCGTCCCGCTCACCTGAAACCACAGGTTGTCCAGTGCCTCCAGTCGGACCAGCGGAAAGCGGGTCGGCTTTCTGGAAGCTTTGTCCAGGTTACAGCTGACATTAGGTGCTTGAATTCCGGACATGTTTTTGTTCCTCAATTTTTTAAGCGCTGCGTTTGTTGCGTTGCTGCATTTTACCCACTCACATCCCCGTTTGCTTAAACAAGGCCAGGGCCAGGGCCCCCAGAGCCGCTGCCAGGGGCAGAGTAATCAGCCAGGCCAGCACCACCCGCCGAATGACTCGCCCGCGGGCCCTGCGGGTCAGTGCGCCCAGCCCAAACAGGGATCCGGTACTGACATGGGTGGTGGAAACAGGGACGCCCAGATGGCTGGCCAGCAACACGGTGCCACTGGTGGCCAGGTTGGCCAGCAGGCCCTGGCCGGGATTCATTCGGGTAATGTCGAAGGCCAGGGTACGGGCCACCCGGCGCGCCTGGAGCAACCCCCCGAGGGCCATGGCCCCGGCCACGGCCAGGATGGACACCGGCAAATGGACCGCTTTAAACGCCAGCAGCAGGGCCACGATTTTGGGGGTATCGTTGAGCCCGCGGGCAAAGCTTACCAGGCCGCTGCTGACCAGGTGGGCCCCGTCCAGCCAGCGGTTCAGGTTCAGTTTGATCAGGGGGTGGAAATATTGGCGTTCGCAGGCCGCCGGGGCATCCACCACCAGCTTCCAGCCTCCCTGCCCCGGTGCATTTTGCAGATTGAGGGCCGCACCCGCCGGGGCCATAACCGGTTGGGTTTCCGGCTGGCAGGCCACACACAGGCAGGCACTCTCCCGGATGCCCAGCCGCAGGCGCAGCCGGTGCACCAGTGGGTACGCCAGCAGCACGGCACCGGCGGCAAGCAGTGGACTGACCAGCAGGGGCAGTAGAAACAGGGCGGCCAGGTGCGGGCCATTAAATTGCCGCCAGCCGGCGGCCAGCAGGCCGGCCCCACTCAGCGCCCCGATCAGGGCATGGGTGGTGGAAACCGGTAAGCCCAGCCGGGTGGCCAGCAGCACGGTGAGGGCAGCGGCCAGAACCACCGCCCCGGCAAAGGCAGGTAGCCCGACCACTGCATCGGGCACCAGGCCTTTTCCGGTAAACCGGACCAGCAGCTTCCCGGCCCAGAAAACCGAAGTTACCGAGCCGGCCGCGGTGGTCAGCGTGGCCCAGGCAAGGGCCTGGCGGTAGCTTAACCGCCCCGAACCGTACAGGGTGGCCAGGCCCTTCACATTGTCGTTGGCGCCGTTGGCGTAAGCCAGTAACAGCACCCCGATGACAATCGCGGCTCCATGCATGGCTATCCCTCGCTTCCAGGGCTCAACAACAGGAACCGCCCACGTTTTCTGCCGCCTGCGGTTTTGCCTGGGCGGCCGGCTTGCAATCGAACAGGCCGTAATGGACACTTCGATCGCCCACCACCTGAAAATGGGGGGCAAACCGCGTTTCACTGAGCATGGCCGCTGTATTGCCACACACCAGCATGGGCTTGCCGGTAATAAACACATGGTGGTCGTCCAACACAAAGCGATGGGGGGCATCGGGAATGCTGCCGCGGTACACCGCCATCTGGCCGTAATCCTCGCAGCGGTCCTCCAGGCTGTCCAGCTTGAAAACCCGGATGGTCATGGAATAGAAATCCACCATGCCGATTTTCTCTTCCACCTCCGGGTTATCCAGACTCACCGGCCGGCTGGAAACGACCCGGTAATCCAGAACCCCCAGGCGCAGCAGCATGCGGCGAAAATCCTCGATGTACAGGGCACCGGAAAGGCATTCCCCGTACAGGACCGGGTCCTTGCGCAGATGTTCGGGAATACGCCGGCCGCTGAAAATGTCGGAAAAATACAGCTCGCCGCCGGGCTTGAGCACCCGCAGCACTTCGCGGAAAACCGCTTCCTTGTCCGCCGCCAGATTGACCACGCAGTTGGAGATGACCACATCCACCGAGTTGTCCTCGATGCCCGCACTGCGCAAATCCTCGATGTAGCCGTGGCGGAACTCCACATTGGGGCGGCTGTAGCCGAAGCGGCGGGTGTGGGTGTCCACATATTTGCGGGCCACCGCCAGCTGGGACTCGGTCATGTCCACCCCGATGACCCGTCCCTCCGGCCCTACCAGTCTGGAGGCCAGGTACACATCCCGGCCGGTACCGCAACCCAGATCCAGCACGGTACACCCTTCCAGGGCCTCGGGAATGGGCGAGCCGCACCCGTAAAATTTCTCGTGGATTTCCGGCTCAATCATGGCCAGAATTTCCCGGTGCCGGGGCGGCAGGGTATTGGTGGTACAACAGGCACTGGTTTTTAGCTGGCGATTGGATTGAATCTCCTCGCTGTAGTACTTTTTCACCACTTCGTGAGTCTGGTGGGGTGCAACAACATCTGCCATGTCAACCTCTCCTTTTTTAAGAACAGCTTTTACCAATGGTTTGAACCGGGGCAAAATGGGTGGGCACAGGCTCCTGGTAGAGATTTAACTGCGCCTCGCCGGTCAGGAGTTGAAACAGGTCCCGGATTTGCTCGAAGCCCACCCTGAGCAAAAAGTGGGAGTTACGCCCGTAGCTTTTCATGCCCAGGATGAAAAAATTGGGCTCGGGATTCTTCAGCGTCTCCGGGCCGGCGCTGCTCTGGGTCAGGCAATCGGTGGATCCGTCGCTCAGCAGCGCGGCGGCCAGCTTCATCGGGCCCAGCGAGGCAAAGCACTCGTGAACCTGCAATTCCCGGTAGATGCGATGGTCCGGCGAATATCCAACCTGCGCCAGAATCTGATCCACTTCCACCGTTTCCATGCCCTTGGTGGTCGCAATTTCCACCAGAAATTTGCGGCCGCCCCGGCTGGCCTGAAGGGCATGCACCATGCCGCCGGGAATCCAGCGAACACCGGGCTGTTGAACGCACTGGTTGGCCTGGCGGGTAATGCGTGCCCGTTCTTCCAGGGGATCGTTTTCGATGGGCAGGATGGGCACCTGTCCGGTGGTCCGGGTTAACCAGACGGCGCGGGTGCGCGGCTCTTTTTCCATTAACCGACTCAGGGCCACAATGCTGGTGGCCGCACTGTAACCGTTGCCCACCACCAGGGTGGTTTTGCCGAGGAAGCGTTTCTTTTCCTGTCCGGCAATGTCCACCAGATGGTAGTGAATGCGGTTGCGCAGGGCCCGTTCGCCGGGCGCAGGAATGCCGCCGTCGCCCAGCCAGTTGGGATTGCTGTAGCTGCCGGTGGCGTCGATCACCACCGGACTGTGAACCACCTGCTCGCGACCGGTCTCATCCTCCAGCAAAATTCGGAACGGGGCTTCGGCGCGTTCCGGCCGCCCCAGGGCTTCGCCCTTGAGTAAGCCTTCCCGAGAAACGGCAACCACCCGCCGGCCCATCAGCCACTCCACGCGGCGGGACAGCCATTCGGCCAGCGGCAGCACATAGGCCTCGCGGTGTTCCCGGCCGGTCAGGTAGGCCCGGTCCGGCGGCAGCCGATGGCCCAGGGAGGTCAACAATTTGCTCCCCAGAGGCGTGTGATTCATGGAAAAGGGGGAAAACAGGCGCACAAACCCCCACTGGTCCAGATGATGGCCCGGCTCGGCCTGGTCCACCACCCGAACCGAATAGCCGCAGTGCAGCGCGTAGAGGGCCGCCTCCAGGCCAATCGGCCCGGCCCCGAGAATGGTGATGTCCGGTGATGTTGAGGAACGAAACATTGCGTCAGCTCCTTCCATGATAAAAACAACCCTTTTCGCCGCCGGGTAAAGGCCGGTAAAAGGGGGCCCACCCGCGCGGCGGTTTGTGTGTATTAGTAAGCAGAATGGTAAAGCGATTTTAGAAGCAACTCAGAGGAACAGCGAGGGCGGAGGTCGTTGCCAGAGGTAGCGAATGTCTGTGAGGGGAGCCGGCCAGCTCTCCTGGTCGGCAGGGTGAAGTTGCGCTTCCTGTAGCAGCCGGCACAGCCAGATGCGCAGGGGATGATCGGCATGAGCCGGGTGTTTCAGCCACTGCCAGAGTCCCCGGACCGAATCGATGTCCTGGAGGGCCGGCAAAGTGGTCCAGCTTAATTGGTGCTGATTCAGGCGCTCCAGTAAGTGGCGATAAACCCGGGCGGTACGCCAGGGCAAGCCGCGGAGCAGGTCAAAGCGACAGGGCTTCATGCCCAGCAGGTAAAAGCCGCCATCCCGGGAGGCCCCTACCACCACATCCTTTTGCTCCAGGGCCTGGAAAGCCTGTTCCAGCAGCAGTGGGGTCAGGTCCAGGCAGTCGTTTCCGACCACCACAATCTGCTCGAAC
>RFHE01000230.1 GCA_003696445.1 Calditrichota bacterium
GCCACCAGGGCCACCAGCAAAGAAAACAGCATGGCCAGGGAGGCCCCGATGGGCATGGGACTCATGTAAGGTCCCATCAGCCCGGATACAAACGCCATGGGCAGCACCGAGGCAATGACCGTAAGGGTAGCCAGAATGGTCGGGTTCCCCACCTCGTTGATGGCCAGCAGCGCGGCCTGCAGTTTGGGCAACTTGCGCATGGAAAAATGCCGGTGCAGATTCTCGGCTACAATGATGGAATCGTCCACCACAATACCGGTTACAAAAATCAGGGCGAACAGGGTGACCCGGTTCAGCGTGTACCCGAACAGGTAGTAAACGAACAGGGTCAGGGCAAAGGTGATGGGCACCGAGGCAAAAACCACCAGGCCGCCCCGCCAGCCCAGAAAGAGCCCCACAATCAGGGTAACCGCTACAATGGCTCCCATCAGATGCTCCAGCAGGGTGGCCACCTTTTCCGAGGCGGTTTTGCCGTAGTTGCGGGACTCGGTGATGTGCAGGTCGCCCGGGATGAGCCGGCCCTGCAGCGCCTCGAGTTTCTGCCGAATCCGATCCGCCACCCGCATGGCGTCCGCCCCTTTGCGCTTGGCGATGGCAATGGTCACGGCAGGCACATCCTCGGCCAGATGCGTTTTGCCGGCCGGGCCAAAGCCGTGGAAAACGTACTGGTTCACTTCTTCCGGCCCGTCCACAATCCGGGCCACGTTACTCAGGTAAACCGGATTGCCGTCCACCACCCCCACCACCAGATGCTCCAGATCGCGGCCGGATTGCAGGAACTCGCCGCTGCGAACGGTAAATTCGCGATTGCTTTTTTGAAACGAACCGGCGGGCAGCGCTTGATTGGCCTGTTGAATGACTCGGGCCACCTGCAGCGGATCCAGATGGTGCGCCCGGAGCCGGTCCGCATCCAGAATCACCCGCATGGTGCGCTTCAGGCCACCGGTGATGTGAATTTCGGAAACATCGGCGATTTTTTTCAGCTCGTTGCTCAACTCACCGGCAATCTGCCGCAATCGGTAACCGTCGTAGTGCTCACCCCACAGGGTGAGACTCAGCACCGGCACATCGTCGATGGACATGGACTTGATCAGCGGTGGAAAGGTGACCCCCGGTGGCATCAGGTCCATGTTCTTCATCATGGTGCTCCACAGCTTCACCAGGCTTTCCTCGGTATCCTCACCCACGTAAAAGCGGGCGGTGACGATGCTGAAATCCGGCCGGGAAGCCGAGTAAATGTATTCCACCCCCTGAATGGTGCTGATCACCTTCTCCAGCGGCCGGGTGATGCGTTCCTCCACGTCTTTGGCCGAGTGCCCCGGATAGGGCACGTAAATGTCGATCATGGGCACCACGATCTGGGGCTCTTCTTCCCTGGGCGTATTCAGGGCGGCAAAGACGCCGATCAACAGGGAAGCGATGATGAGCAGAGGGGTGATTTTTGAGTTAATGAACCCCTGAGCCAGTTTGCCGGCGATTCCCATCCTCATGGCCGGACCTCCCCGGCGCTGGCGGGCGCCGCGGTCACCGGCACCACCGGTTGCCCATCCCGAATCTGTTGACCGGGTTCAAGCACCACCAGTTCGCCTTCTTCCAGACCGCTCAACACTTCCACGAGGCTGCCCTCCGCCCGGCCGGTTCGAATCCAGCGCAGGCGGGCGGTGCTGTCCTGCACGGTGTAAACCCCTTCCAGCTGGCCGCGACGGAACAGGGCCTTGCGGGGCATGAGCAGCGCCGCCTCGGCCGAAGTGGGAAGTTTTACCCGGGCAAATACCCCGCTCTGAATCTCTCCCCCGGGATTGGCCAGCAACACTTCCAGGTGGAACTGGCGGGTCTGCGGGTCGGCGCCGGGCACCAGTCGGGCGATCCTGCCATCCAGCCAGGCCGATCCGGCCGAAGGGATCTGCACCTGCACCGGCGAGCCGGCTTCCACCAGCTGAACCGCGGTTTCCGGCACGGTGGCCACCACTTTGATCTGACGGGTATCTTCCACCACCAGCAACGGCTGGCCGGGATTGGCCAGATCCCCCGGTTCGGCCAGCCGCCGGGTGACCACCCCATCGATGGGGGAGCGAATTTCGGTGTAGGCCAGCATCTCCAGCGCTGCCTGCTTTTGCTGCTGGGCGGCCTCCAGATTGGCCCGTGCGGTCTCAAAAGCCGCCCGCATGTCGTCCAGTTCTTTCCGGGTGGCGGCCTTTTCTTTAAACAGGGTTTCGATGCGCTTCAAATTGGTCTGTGCATTGTCGAATTGCGCCCGGGCGGCGGCAATGGCGGCTTCGGCCTGAGCCACTCTGGCCTTTACCTCCGCATCCCGCAGGCGGATCAACAGATCCCCTCGGCCGACCCGCTGGCCTTTCTCCACCGGGATCTCGGCAATCCAGCCGCTCATGCGGGTGGAGATGGTCACCCGCCGGGCCGCCTGGACGGTCCCGGTAAACAGCTTCCCACTGCCCACGCTGCTGCGCTCTACCGGGGCAACAAGCACCCTGGCCGGGGCGCTGTTGGAGGCGGCCGGCTGCTCCTTCTGGCCGCCACAGCTTAAAAACATCACCAAAGCGATCAGGCTGAACACGTATTTCATTGTTTCCTTCCTCTCTATCGTTGGGTCAACAGGTCCTGGTTTCCATTCTGGTAATACCATTCGTTCACGGCCAACACGTAGTCGTGCCGGGCTTTCAGCCAGCGCAGGCGGGCCCGGGTGAGTCGTGCCTCGGCGTCCAGCAGATCGGCCACTTTGGCCATGCCCTGCTGAAACCGTTGTTCGGTAATGTGAAGGGCGCTGCGAGCCTGTTGCAGGGCCCGGTGGGCCACCTGAATCCGTTGCCAGGCCACCTGAATGGCCCGGCGGGCGGCATCCAGCTGGTTCTCGGCCTGCAGGCGGGCCATCCGGTAAGCGGCTCGGGCCTGCCGGGCCCGGGCATGGGCCACCTTGCGGCGCCCCAGTTGGCCGAACCCCTCAAACAGATGCCAGCTTAACTGCACGCCTACCGTGTAGTGGGAACTGGCCGTAGAAAACGCCTGACTGCCGTACCATTCCCGGCTGGCAAAGGCGGAGAGGTCCGGCACCCAGGCGCTGAGGCTGGCCCGGTGCTGCCAGCGTGCCGCGCTGGCCCGAAAGGCCAGGGCCTGTAAATCCGGCCGCTTCTCCAGGGATGGGCGTCTCTCCGGCACAAAAGGACGGACCGGCACCGGCAGCGTGTCGGTGGGTTGCAGGACCACCAGCGAATCGATACCCAGCACCAGCCGCAAAACGTTGCTGGCGTTCTGAACATTGTTGCGGGCCATCAGCAGCTGTTCCTGTAACTCGGCCAGACGCACTTCGCTGGCCAGATAATCGGCTTCGTGGATCATGCCCTGGTCCAGGGCGGTGCGGGCATTGTCCCGGTGCATGCGAGCCGATTGGACCGCTTTTTGCACCGCTGCTTCCGCTTCCCGGGCCAGAATAAGCCCGTAGTAGGCTTTTTTCACCTCCAGCGCAACGGTCTGTTGCATGCGCTGGTAACCGGCCCGCGCCGCCTTTGCCAGTTGCACCGCCGCTGCTTTGCCCAGAATGGCCCGGGCGTTGAACAACGGCACCTGCAGCTGTACGGCCGTGGTGTAGTTTTCGAAAGCATCCGGTTCGTTGAGAACTTGCAAATCGAAATCGTTCTGGGAAAAGATGCCCCGCCGCAGCTTGAGGCCAAACACATTGACCGGATCGGTGGTTTTCAGATACTGCTCGCTGGCGGACAGGTGGGGCAGCAGGCCCGCCCAGGCGGCAAGGTTCTGGCCGGCCGCTTCTTGCTCTGCGGCCCGGGACATGGCCAGGCGCAGGTTGGCTGCACTGGCCCGCTCCAGCGCCTCGGCCAGCGAAATGGGCTGTACCGCCGGCGCCTGGGCAAAGGCGGCCACCGCTGTAATTAGCAGTAACAGAATGCGTGCAGAAGGGTGCTTGATCATGAGACTGGCTCCGTAGCTATTCTTTTCAGCATTTTTTTTCAGGGTCTCACTTAATCGAGAACGGTGTTTTTGATGCAGTAAACCGTCGCGGGTTACAATCCCCCCGGCCGCCGCCGCTCGGGGCAATGCGGTGACTGAAAAAACGGTTGCCTTCCCGGGATTATGGCAGCCAATATGGGGATGTTTTTGAAGGGCGTTCGACCGGTGAGAGGCGCGGCTTTTTTCCCTCAGGGTGAACTGCAAAAAGCGGGCCCTCAGGACGTTCGTTGTTTCGGCTTAGCCAAGCCAGCCTCCATTGTTTTCGCTACTGCGGAGAGAAGGCCGGAGCAGGGGCGGAGGAAAAATTTGTTTTGAAAGATTGGCCCTCGGGCACAGAAGCACCACGTTTTTTGAGGAACGGATCCATGGAACGCAAGATAGTAGGATTTCGCCGGGATCGGGTGGGGGACTGGGTGGCGGTGCTGGAATGCGGTCACACGCGACACCTGCGCCACGATCCTCCCTGGACGGAGCGTGCCTGGCTCACCTCCGAGGCGGAACGGCGCCGTCGCATCGGGGAAACTCTTTTCTGCAAAA
>RFHE01000231.1 GCA_003696445.1 Calditrichota bacterium
ATGCCTGGCAAAGCACCTTGGTACGTCCTATAGTTGACCCAGCACATCCGCGAAAATCCGCGTGAATCCGCGGCTGGTTTTGAAATTCTTTAGCCGCGGATCAACGAGGATGGACACGGATTTTGGAAGGGAAGCACTCGCCAGGGAATGTCCTGTCGAGCGACCCCGCATTGGCGGGGGAGTCGAGACATCTCTCCTGAGATTTCTCCATTTCGCTCGTCCCCCAACGGGGAATTGGGCCCCAGATGCAACAGCGCGCAGGCGTGAGGCCTGCGGCTACCGACCCGCTGGCTCGATCTGAAAAGAAAGAGATCCCTCGACTCTACGCCTCCCTGTGGTCGGCGCTGCGCTCGGGAAGACTTGGGCTGGGGCTATTCATGCTGGGTAAAGCACCACTGCTACATCCAGTAGTTCCCCGACCCAATTTGCGTTAAACTACAGCCAGAGTTGAACATGGATGACACGGATTTTTCTGAATAAGCATCGTAGATGCTTCATTATTGTAGCTCTGGGAAACGCCCCAATAAGAAAACATCCTCGTAGAGGATAAATAATTCCACAATGCTCATTGATTCATCCCCTACAGGGATGTGGCAATGTGGGAATTGAAAATTGCTCTGCTACGATAATGCAACTTCTACGAAGTTGGTGGTGGAGAAATGGCCGAGGGCTAGTAAAAATGGTGGGTCTTGCCTGAAGCGATTTTTCCGCGAGTATCCGCGTCAATCCGCGGCTGAAAAAACCGTTAGCAAATGGACATTTAATGCTCCCGTTTAAAGAGAAAGGCGCACCAGGGAATGTCATGCCGAGCGAGGCACAGCGCAGCGGGCCGAGTCGAGACATTTCCTGAGATTTCTCCGTTTCGCTCGCCCCGTCGAGGGGCAGGGCTCGCTCCAATCGATATGGCCCGGGAAGCCAAGGTCTGTTAAAGTGACACCTTGTGGAGCGGCCGCAAAAAGGGCTCATTGGAGCCCATATGGGCAAGCTAAAGCTTGCGTTACGTTTTGCGTTAATCCGCGGTTGAAAATTTTGGCCACAGGTGTTGCAGGCTTCGCCACATCGGGGCGATCCCCGGTCCGAACGGCGGAAAGGAACTCCGCCTTAACGCTGCCTGTTCGCAGTCCCAGATCCCGGATTTCCAGGGCTTCTTTTGTTGGAAAAAATTTCCCGGGGGCGGAGAATTCTCTCGATTGCTGCATATAGCTAAAATGGGAAAATTGCAGGCTGGTCGCAGGCAGAACCTTCAAGCATCTTTTTAAATAAAGGAGGGACGCTAATGGCCCAGGTAGAGGAAGGCAAAATTCTGAAAGAAAGCCTGTCCACGCTGAGAGAGGCGGTTCAAAAGGCCCCGGAGCTCAAGGGCCTGGCTACCGGCGTGGAGGGACTGGACGAATTGTTTTTTGTTTCCCGACTGGAAAACGGACGGCCAAGAAAAATCCCCCTGGGCGGCATCCCGGCTTACTCGGTGGTCAATCTGACCGGCATTGCCGACACCGGTAAATCGCTGATGGCCGAACAATTTGCCGTTAAACAGGCCTCGCTTGGCAATCCGGTGTGTTTCATTACCGTGGAATCCCCGGCTCCGTTTGTCTCCGCCTCGCTGCGCGAGCGGGCCGCAGCCATGGGCATCGACTTCTCCCGGGTTGAAGGGAACATCCTCCTGCTGGATGCAGCTTCCCATTCCCAGTTGCGGGAGGACCTGCTCACCCTGTTTAACACGCTGGCCTATGCCATTAAGACCTACCGGATCAAATGCACGGTGGTCGATTCCATTACCGGCTTTTTTGAAGAGAGGGAAATGCTGGCCAGAGGGGTGGTGCGCCGCTTTTTTAACTTCATGAAGAAGTGGCATCAGACCGCCCTGTTTGTCTCTCAAAAGCGCTCCGGTCACGAGGAACTCTCCGCCGAAGCCGCCGGCGGGTATGCGGTTTCGCATATCGTGGATTGTTCCATGGTGCTGTCCAAACTTACCATTACCAGCCGGTATGAAGAGAACCTGTACGGAAAACCAATCGGAGAAATCATTCGCCTGTTTCGCATCGATGGCTGCCGTCTGTGCGGCCATGATGTACAGACCCATGTGATGGAAATTACCGAGAACGGGCTGGTAAAAATCGGACCGGCCCTACCCGATATTCTGCGTACTCGTCAGTCTGCCACATCAAAAAGCTGAAGGAGGTGAGAGGATGGTCCAGACGGTAACACCTCAACCGGTGGATGTGGATGCACTGGCCATGAAAGTTTTCCTGAAGGCCCTGGAACTGGCCGGGGGCCCTCGCAAGCTGATCGAACACCGGCACCTGACCTGGGTGCCCTCGCTCATTGAGGCCTCTTACGTAATGGTGCTGTTCAACGAGGCCGGGAAGCCAGCCGAAGAAATCGCCCGGTTTCTGGGCGTCGGCGAGCAAACGGTGCGCAACATCCTGCGCGCCAGCCCGGAAGCCGTGCAGGCACGCCTGCATCGAATGCTGAGCGGCGAGGAAAGCTCCGGAGAGACCAGAACCCACATTGCCGGGGGCATGGCCAAACTGGCTTATAATCAGGTTAAACAGGAAATCCGGCAAGCCAGCGGCCAGCAGGACCGGTAGCCTTTACTTTGCCAGCCTCTCCAGGGACGGGTGAGGCTGTAGAGATTTTAATTGACCACCACAGCGGGGGGCGATCCCCCCTCGGCAAACTGCTGATCCTTCAAAACAAATACCGCATAATAGTTAATTCCTCTTTTGGCCGCATTGCCGACCACCAGGGTCAACCGGTGGCCTGCTTTTAGCTTCTTGGTAAAGCCACCGAAAAGTTTGCTATCCAGGAACTGAAAAAACACATCCGAGCTATCCGAGGTCCAGACAACTTTTTCCCCTCGCTGTACCGAGACCGGCCCGGTGAGGGTATCCCCTTCCTGAACCACCAGCCATTTGCTGTTGACCTTTACGATTTTCAAGTAGTGGGTTGGCGGGGGTTGAAGGGCCAGCCCGGACAGCACCTGAAAGGCCAGCGCCATAATGACGGCCAGCACCAGCACAAATCCTGCTTGAATCCGTTGTTGCTTCATCTGCGTCTCCGTTTGTTTAAGTATGAAAGAATCATCCCGGACCACCCAATGGTGAAGGGAGGCAATCCGGGTCTGGTGAGATCAATGGACGGCGGAGGTGCAAAGGCAGGTGCGGTTGCGCCTTTCTTTCTTGCAGGCCGCCGCAAGGATGCGCGTCCAGTCCTGCCGATCACTACTTGGCTTTTTTGCCGGCAGCCACTCGGGCCACCACCTCATCGAAGCG
>RFHE01000232.1 GCA_003696445.1 Calditrichota bacterium
CACACCCGGCGCTGGCGGGACCGTTACTGGGAAGAGCTGGTGGCGCAATGGCCTTTCCAGTTTCACCCGGATGGGATGACCGTGGAACAGGCCAGCTATTATCACCATTTTACCTGGGGCTTTTACTTTCAACTGGCTCTGCTCCGCCGGCAGAACGGGCTGCCCGTGCCGCAATCCCTGTGGGATGGGCTGGAAACAGCCCTTTCGCTGATGACCCACCTGACCCGCCCGGATGGGCGCGTGCCCATGATTGGGGATATTGACAATGCCCGCTCCATTTATTTTTACCTGCCTGAGGATCAGTGGGACCTGCGCTGTTTTCAGGCGCTGGGAGCGGTCCAGTTTTCCCGCTCGGACATGAAGTGGGTGGCCGGCAGGCCGTGCGAAGAACTGCTGTGGCTTGGGGGAGAAGAAGCCGTGGAACGTTTTCAGGCGCTGCCTGCCCGGGCACCGGAGAAAAACAGCGCCCTCTTCCCCCATAGCGGGTACTTAGTTTGGCGCAGCGGATGGGACCAGGAGGCAGATTACCTGATGTTCGATTTCGGCCCGATTGCTGCCGGCCTACACCCGGACGAAACCCCATCGGCGGCCCATGGCCATGCCGACATTCTGCAGGTGGAGGTCTGCCTCCAGGGCCGGCCACTGCTGATTGACCCCGGTTTTTACACCTACTTCGGTCCGCTGGCAATGCACCGCTACTTCCGCAGTACCGCCGGGCACAACCTGGTGGAAGTGGACGGCCACGGGCAGGCTGTTCACGAGAACCGCCTGGGCTGGTCCCGGGTGGTGACACCGCAGTTGCTGGCGGTTGCCGAGCATGCCCCGCTGCGATTGGCCAGTGCCCGCATCACCCACTTCAGCCGGCTGGAACAGGTTTACCATCTGCGTACGTTGCTCTGGAAGGAGGGCGCTTACCTGCTGGTTGTCGATTATCTGGGCACAACGGAGCGCCCGCCGCAGCTCCATCACCTCCGGACTCGCTGGCATTTTGCCTCCAGGCCATTGCGCCTGGAGGGGGAGTCGCTGTGGGCAGAGAGCGGACCGGTGGCCCTGATGGCCGCATCTGCTCCCGGGCGCTACACTCTGGTTGAGGGCCAGAACAATCCACCGGCGGGGTGGATGGCCCCCGGCTACGGGCATCTGCAACCGGCGCCCATGCTCTTGCTGGAGCAGCAGTCCACCTTGCCGGTGCTCAATGCGCTGCTGATCCCTCTACGCCAGGAAGCGAGCTGCAAGATACAACTATCTCTCCAAAGGGAGGCGGACAGTTTTTCTCTGGAAGTTGTTGCAAAAGCCAGTGTGGACCGGTTTTATTTTCCTGCCAGGCAGAGTCCCGGCGTGCTGACACTACCGGAGGTGGCGGTCAAACTGTCCCCGGTACTGCTGGCCGGGCACCTGAACCACTCGGGAGGGCAGCGGCGCTGGTTTGTCCTTTCGCCGGCCTCCGAAGCCAATGTAACCGGACAATTCAGCTGGCTGCCCGAGCCAATTGAAAAATCGTTAACCACATGAGAAAGCAAACTGGGCGTCCATAACATCCATGGAAAAGGTGCATAACAGAGAGCACATTGCTGAGCTGAGTGCTCCCTCAAGGGCAACAAAGAACGGAAAGACCCCATCATCCGGTACGGTAACCCGGGTATTACAGATTACCTCCTATCCGCCGCCGCGGGCCGGATGGGGCATGCGGGTGTATTTTCTGAAAAAGGCCATGGAAGCCGAAGGCGATGTCTGCGAAGTCCTAAACATTGGGAAAAGCCGCTTTCTGACCGGCCGGGATTTCATCCCCGTCTTCAGCGGATGGGATTACGTGAAAAAGGTGTTCCGTTACCGGTTGAATGGCTACAAAATTCACATGCACCTGAATGGTGATTCCCCGAAAGGGTTCATTTTGACCCTGCTGGCCGAGTGGATCAGCTTGCTTACTTTCCACCGGCCGATTTTGACCTTCCATGCCGGGCCGGTGCAGATTTACTTTCCCCGGGAGAAGGCGCCATGGCTTACCCCCATGTACAAGTTCATTTTTGGCGTGGCCCGGGCCATTATTTGCAACAATCAGGCGGTGAAAGAAAAGATCATGAGCTACGGGATCTCTGGAGAAAAAATTCACCCCATCCAGGCCTTCAGCCGCCAGTATCTGGAATTTGAAGAGCAACGCCTGGCGCCGGAGCTCGAACGGCTGTTTCAGAACCACCATCCGGTCATCGCCTCCTATCTGTTCTTTAGGCCGGTGTTTCGGGTGAGGGACCTGCTGGAGGGATTTGCGCGCTTTCGGAGCCGGTACCCGCAGGCCAGGCTGGTCATTATGGGCGACGCCCGACCGGAGGACCAGCAACTGGCTGAATATGCCGGGGAGATGATGGATCTTCTCGATGAACTCGGGTTGCGCGATGCGGTTTATTTTACCGGGGATCTGGATCACGATTGTTTTCTGACCGTACTCAAACGGGCCACAGTTTACCTGCGCACTCACATTAAAGACGGCGTATGCAGTTCGGTTCTGGAAGCCCTTAGTCTGGGTACCCCGGTGGTGGCTGTGGACAACGGCATCCGTCCCCCTGGGGTGCTGACCTACGCCGATGGCGATGTGGATCAGCTGGTGGGTCAGCTGGAGAAGGCGGTTTCCGGTGGCGAGGAGATCCGCCGAACCCTGCCCAGACCGGAAATTCCCGACACTGTGGCCCAGGAAGTGGCCCTGCTTCGGCAAATGTAACCCGGTACTTTGGAAAAACAGCTTTGGTCTTATTGCCCTGTTTGTCGATAGGAAATTAGCGTAGCGATTGTTCCAGAACTCAAAGGTTAAAGGAATCTCTTATTGAATCGGAAAAAACTTAGGAAGTTTATTCAGAGCCGGCCTTACCGGTGGCGTCACCTGCGGGTTTTAATGAAAGACTATTTTGATTTGCGAACCCCTGAAGGGGCGCTGGAGCCTTCCCGTAATCATCTCCGTGCGGCCATGGACTGGCTGTGCCGTGCCCAGGATGTGACCCCCGACGGGGGGGTAGCGGCGCGCTATCGCATGGATCGCGGTTGGACCCGTTCCTACCCGGAAACTACCGGCTACATCGCCGAAACCTTTTTTGATTATGCCCACTACACTGGTAAGCAGCAATATTGGGATCGTGCCCTGCGCATGGTGGAATGGTTGTTGACCACCCAGTTGCCCGGCGGCGCCTTTCCCGGCCACGACGTGAGCAAGGAGCCTAAACCCCGGGTGTTTAACACCGGCCAGATTATGATCGGTTTAATTCGGGCTTACCGGGAAACTGGCAGAGAGTCGTATCTGGAAGCTGCCCGTCGTGGCGGGGATTTTCTGTGTGGCATTCAGGAAGTAGATGGCAGTTGGGTTAAATTTTCCTACTACCAAAAGCCCCATGCGTACCATGCCCGGGTGGCCTGGCCTATGCTGCAACTCTGGGAGGTTACCCGAGAGCCACGTTACCGCGAAGCCGGGGAACGCAATCTGCAATGGGTGCTGGGCCTGCAGGAAAAAAATGGCTGGTATAGGCTGTGTGGTTTTCGCGACGACGATCGTCCTTTTCTGCATACGATTGCCTACACCATTCGTGGTATGTTAGAAGGGGGGATTTTGCTGGGAGGAGATCGGCCGCTGGGGCACCCGTTCGTGCAATCGGCTAGAAAAGCGGCCTATGCCCTCTTGCGGCGCTTTGAGCTCAGCAAGTACATGGCCGGGCAGTTGAATCCGCGCTGGCGAGCGGCCTGCAGGGAAAGTTGCCTGACCGGCAACGCACAGACCAGCGTCATCTGGCTGCGACTGTACCAGCTGACCGGCGATGCCCGGTACCTGAATGCAGCCCTGAAGTTGAATGATTTTGTGAAATCCACCCAGGAGCTGGACATGCGCTACCGGGATACCTATGGGGCCATCAAGGGATCCCATCCGATCTGGGGCCGCTACATCAG
>RFHE01000233.1 GCA_003696445.1 Calditrichota bacterium
CACGCCCAGCACCATGTCCGTGGGATTGAAGTGGGTGGAACTTTGCCAGATTTGCTTCTGCCCCGGGTCGTTCAGATTGACCTGGGCCTGCTCCACAATCTGACGGGACAGCGTGCCATCCTGTTCCTGAACCCAGAACGGCCCCCCGCCGGGCTCGCCGGCATTGGGTACCATCCCGCACACCCGGATGGGGCGATTCAGCAATTGCCAGAGGTAGCGGTGTTTTTCCTGGAGGCTCATTCCGGCCAGTGCCGGAGGCAGCGGCAACTGAAGCACCTCCTCCACAAATTCCAGCGCCCGATGGACGACCGCGGGTCGCTCCGGGCCGTTTTCCAGCTGGTTCAAAAGGTCGAAGACCTGGCCCTGGATTTTGACCAGATAGCCCCCGAGCAGCTTTTTGTACAGAATCACCTCCGGCTTCAGTCGATCCGGCACCACATTGTCGATGTTTTTCACAAACACCAGATCGCCCTGCAGGGCATTTAAATTCTGCAGCAACGCGCCGTGCCCCCCGGGACGAAACACCAGCCTGCCCCCGGCATCGCGCACCGGCTGGTTGTTAAAATCCACGGCAATAACGTCCGTGGCCGGACTCTGAACCGAATAAGCGACCTGAATCCGGTAACGCTGGTTCTCGTACCGCGGGCGTACCGCCTCCACAAAACGGGTGATTTCTTCCCGGTGGGAGGCCGGCACAGTAAAATGAAAGCGGGCCACCTGATGGGCATCGGGCAGAAAACCCAGGCCCTCCACCAGATGCTCCTCCAGCGCGGTTCGCGCGCCTTCGGGATAGGCGTGAAATTTGATGAGCGCCTTGGGCAGATGGGCATAGCCCAGGCCCTGGTCGGTGAGCAGATAACGCAGAATCGGTTCCACCTGCCCCTGTTGTTTCAGTTGCCGAAGGTCCAACCCGTCCCGGGCCAGCATGCGGGAAAGGTCCTCGTAGAAGGCAAACCGCTCCAGATTGTCCAGCAGCCGCTGCACGTCCTCCACGGCCTGATGGTCGGCAGAATCCAGCGGTTTCTCTTCGACAAACAGGCGGGGGAACTCCTGAAGCGCCCTCACCAGGGAACGAAACATGCGGGTGGCTGCCCCGGAGGCCGGAGTGAACTTCATGGCCCTGCCCTCCCTTGCGGCCCCTTCGTAGAGGGCCATCAGTTCCGAATGCTCCTGTTCGGAGAGGCGAAGAATGCCGTCTCCCGGTGTGCAGGGACGCACCAGCCTGGGCGGTGGAAAGCCCTTGCGAAACAGCGCCAGTTGCGCTTCCACATCCTCCACGCGCAAGCCATGCTCCTGTATCTGTTCCCTGTCCTGCTCGGAAAAAATCGTTTTGCCCATCCTGCCGCTTTCCTTCCTCCGTATCTGAAACCAGTTTAAAATAGAGCCAAATGCCTTTCCGGTGCAAGGCCGGAGCCAGATTGAACCGAGCAAGAGTGCGCCCTCTAGAAAAAATTTTTTTTTGAGGTGGTTAGGCGTTGTTTATTAAGCAATTATGCGTTTCCCCCGGGGGCAAAACTTTGGCCTGCCAACCATTTGTTTTTAAATTCGGTACCAGCCGGGCGATAATAAAAAGCACAGGGCAAAAGAAGAAAGGATTCAGCCATGGCACGGATGTCTGCACTCGGAAAGGAGGCCGGGAAGCAGGGACACACCGCATTGCTGGAGGCATTGTTCTGGGCCATTCTGCTCGTATTGTGTTTCGGAGTTCTGGAAGCGCTGTTCAGTCAGACCCGCCTTATTCAATCGGCCCTGAAAACCGCCACCCCTCACATGGCCATCGATGTGTGGACGGGCAAACAGCCCGGCAGCGAAGATCTGAAGACGGTGGTTTATCTGGAGTTTCGCCCCTGCGATTTTGTATTTCAGAAAGTCCAGGATCACTACCAGGCCTCCTACGAATTCGAGGTGGACATTTTCAATCGGTCGCGGGAGCTGGTCGATACAAAAATCCACCAGGGGGTGATTCGGGAAAACGATTACGAGGTGACCCGGGACTGCGAAAAATTTTTGCTGTGTGAATTTTCGTTTCTGGGCCTGGCCCCCGGCCAGTACACGGCCGTTTTGCTGGCCACCGACCGGATGATTCAAAAAAGCGCTGTTTTCGAGACCCCTTTCGAAGTGTCTCTGCCCACTTCCACGGGGCTCTCCACCAGCCAGCTCCTGCTGGCTCGCAAGGCCAGCATTCCCAATCAGAACGGACCATCCGGCGCGGGCTCGGGAATCATTGCTGCTCCTGGGGCTCTCTACGGTGCCCTGCAGCCGGAGCTGTACGTCTATTTCGAAATTTATCCTGACCACCCCCGCGATCAGGATTCAGTCCGTTACCGGCTCTCGTACGTCAGCCCGGACAACCGGCAGGTGATTTTCTACAGCGGCAAGCAGAAATTATTCGGCCGGCACATTCCGGTGTTTAAAAGTGTTTCCACGGCCGACCTGCCACCCGGCGATTACCGGTTAATGGCCGAAATCCAGAGCCTGGACGGGCGCTTCAACCTGGTCAGTGAGAAACCGTTTACGGTATTTCAACATCCGACGGACCTGCGCTTCCGCAGCTTCAAGGCGGTGCTTCGGGAACTGGCGCTGGTGGGCAGCCGGGAGGAGATCAAACAATTAAAGAAGGTCCCCCGGGAGCAGCGCCAGCAGGCCATTGCAGCTTTCTGGAAAGCCCACGACCCCACACCGGGCACCGAAGCCAATGAGCTGATGACCGAATTTTACCGACGCATGGAACTGGCCCGGCGCAACTTCTGGAACGGCTCGCAGGAAAAAGGCTGGCTCAGCGACCAGGGCAAGGTGTTTGTGCTCTACGGCGTCCCGGATCGGGTCATTCGCCGCCGCGACCCGGTGAAACACATCGCCGTGGAAATCTGGCAATATCATTCGCTGCACGTGGAAGCTGTGTTCCTGGACCGCTACGGCTTTGGCGAGTACCGCCTGATTCAACCTTACAGCCTGCTCGCCCGCTAACCCGGCCGTCGAACTGATTGCAACGGGCAGGGTTCCCCACGCCAAGGAATCCTGCCCGCAGGCAAACCGTACCTCCCGAACTTTCAGAGCGCCCGATCCCCCACCTCGCTGCCTGCCAATCTGTTTCTTTCCTTCGCCGTTCGGAGGATCTGCGCCCTCGGCCAGGGAACCTGACCGGCGATCGTTTCAATAATTCATTTGAAATGCCTGAGAGGGCGTTTAAATTTTTGGATTGCAACATGATGCCCCCTTAGCTCAGCAGGATAGAGCATCGGATTCCTAATCCGAGGGTCGGGTGTTCGAGTCACCCAGGGGGCACCAGGTGAAATCAATCGGCTGAAAGGAGAAGCTAACCTATGGTTCGTGCACGGAAAAAATTCACCAAAAAGGAACTCAAGGAAGACAAGTTTATCCTCTTTGCCCTGAAGGCCAAGGATTTTCTGGAGCAGAACGCCTCCCGAATCGGCCTGGTGGTTCTGGGCGCGGTGGTCCTGTTTTTTGGCTTTACCTATTACAAAAACCAGCAGAAAGAAAAAACAGCCCAGGGAGCCCTGGCCCTGATTCAGGCCCAGATGACCATCCAGCAGGGCAATCAGCAGGCGGCCATGGAGAAGCTGAGCAACATTGCCGAGCAGTACAGCGGCACCCCGGCCGGCGCTCAGGCCACCTACGCACTGGGGCGGTACTATCTGGAAAAAGGCGAATTTGAAACCGCTCGCCAGTACTTCGAACGGTATCTGGACGATTACGGAGACGATCCGGTTCTGAAAGCAGCGGCTCTGGCCGGCTACGCGGACTGCCTGCTTAATCAGGGCAAACCAGAGGAAGCAGCCAACTTCTATGAGAAGGCCGCCCGGGTCGATCCGGACTTTCCCCAGAGCCCCGGTTATCTGTTCAGTGCGGCGCAGGCCTACCTGGATGCGGGCCGGTTAGATAAAGCCGAAGCCCTGGCCAGGGAAGTGATGGAAAAATACCCCAAATCCGAATACAAAGATCGGGCTGCGCTGGTGGCTCAGATGGCTCGCCTGAAGCAGGCCGGGTAAAAGCCGCGAATACAGGTTAGCAGGAATTGATTTCTTTTTTCACGGCGATCCGAATCAGGAAGATGTAAACGCTGAATCGTTAAGACCGTCCGGACATCCCGGATTTTTCAATTTTGCACACATTCTACAAGGCAGACCCCGGTCGGCATACCGGGGTCTGCCTTTTATTCACCTTTTCTTCTCACCGGGGCCAGATAGCACGCGCGCGCTAATGTCTCCGCACAAAGTTGCTCTCTTCTCCGCGCAAAAGCTTCAGCGGCACAAGGGCGGTCTCAGATCCCCTCCAGGGCCTGGCGAAAATCCGCCACCAGATCCTCGGTGGTTTCGATGCCCACGCTCACCCGGATCAGGCTATCGGTGATGCCCAGTTTCTGGCGGTCCTCCGGGGACATGCCGGCATGGGAGGTGGTGGCCGGCCGGGTAATGAGGGTTTCCACCCCTCCCAGGCTGGGGGCTTCCACCGGAATCTGGAGGCGCTGGATGAACCGTTCGGCGGCGGGAAGCCCCCCGGCCAGTTCAAAGCTGAGCATGCCGCTGAACCCGTCGAACCACTGCCGGGCCAGCGCATGGGCAGGGTGGCTTTCCAGACCAGGATAGTTTACCCGCGTCACCGCCGGGTGGCTCTCCAGAAACCGGGCCAGCGCCAGTGCACTGGCATTCTGGTAGCGCATCCGCAGGGCCAGGGTTTTCATGCCCCGGTTGAGCAAAAAACAGGCGTGCGGGTCAAGCGTCCCACCCAGATGGTTGAGCAGGTGAGTAATTTTCTCCACCAGATCCGCGCGGCCAATCACCGCCCCGGCCACCAGATCGGTATGCCCGTTCAGGTATTTGGTACAACTGTGCAGGGACAGATCGAACCCCCATTCCGGGGGACGGAAATTGAATGGACTGGCAAAGGTGTTGTCAATCACCGAGACCAGATTGTGCTTCCGGGCAAACCGGGGCACCTCGTCCAAACGGGCCACCTGTAACAGAGGATTAGTCATCGTTTCAACATAAATGACTCGCGTATTGGGTTGCAATTTCCGCTCCCAGTCTTGCGGATCGTCTCCCTTCACAAAATCGAAGGCGATTCCCAGCCTGGGCAAATCGTTGGTGACAAAGGAATGGGTACCACCGTAAAGGGTGTCCTGAATCAGCAAGTGGTCGCCCCGGGAAAGTAGCGCTAACAGGGTGGTGGTGATAGCGGCCATCCCGCTGGCGGCCACCACCGCGGCCTCGGCATTCTCCAGAGCGGCCAGCTTCCGGTGCAAAACCAGGTGGTTGGGTGTATTGTTCAGGCGGATGTATTTGACGTCATGGTAGGTTTTTTCCCCGTGAAATTCAAAGGTAGAGGATTGAAAAATCGGCTGCACCACTGCGCCCTGAATGCGTGGACTTGGCTCGCCGGCATGAATCAGCTTGGTTTCGAAACCTGCTTTATTCGCCATGAATCGCCCCCTCAGTTTTATTGTGGTCTGGGTCTAAAAAAAGGCCGGCCGGCGGCGGGAACACGCTCAAATATCCATTGCCCAGGAGGAGCACAGGCTCAGGAAGTTTCATCCAGATCAACAACCAATTGCCCCAGCGATTCGGGCCTGACCCCGCCTTTGTAAAACACCACCGCTTTAAGGAAGGGATTGGTCTGGATTACGTGGGGCAGGTGGGTCTTCAGGTCCTTCAGCGAGATGGCACTGAAGAAATTAATGATCAGGGTATGCAGGTTTTGCATGTAGTCCCGAATGTTACAATGGGCCAGTTGCTCGCAATCGCAATCGGCACTGGTTTCCACACAATTGACAATCTGGACCGGCCCTTCGATGGCGGTGATCACCCGGTTGATGGTAATTTTTTCCAGCGGCATGTTCAAGTAGTAACCGCCTCGCACGCCCTGAATGGAAGCAATCAATTGCTGCCGGGCCAGACTCTGGAGCACCTTGCCCAGAATCTCCTGAGGAATGCTGAAATTGGCCGACAGCTCGCGGGTGGTGGTTAATTCTCCAGCCGGCTTATCGGACATGTAGAGCAAAGCAATGATGGCATATTCGACTTTTTTGTTGAATTTAAGCATTTGATCCCAAATCGCCTGTTTGGTGCGCCTGATGTTACAATAACAATATATCAGATCGACAGCCGAAAAGCAAAATGTTTCCCGTCCGGCTCAGGGCTGCGTGCTGTCCGCAGGGGCCTTGCTGGAAGATTCCTCGGGTAATTGATCGATGCTTACCTTTAAATCCACGCTTTTTACTTTGTCCAGGGGTGTGCCAGGGGGTACACTCTGTGCGACGACGGTGTTGGGGACCAGATTTTTGCGCAACACGTAACGAACCTTCCGGATGGGAATGCCAAGCACCTCCAGTTCCTTCTGAGCGTTGAGGAACAGTTTTCCCACCAGATTCGGCATCACCTGCGAGGAAGGCACCGGACCAAGGCTGACGGTCAGGTTCACTTTTTGATTGCGATGAACCTGCTCACCCGGTGGAATAGACTGGTTAATCACCACCCCACGCGGGTAGAGATCGGAAAACTCGTAGATGATCTGATTGACCTCCAGTCCGAGATCTCGCAGGCGGAATTGAGCATCCTGGGGCGTACTACCAATCAGACTGGGCATGAACTGGGGCTTCTCCCCGATGCTGACCACCAGGTAAACCCGCCGGCCCTCTTTGACCGTGGCATAGGCCTGTGGCCGTTGTTGAACCACGTAACCGGCCGGATAACGGCTATCGTAAGTGGAATCCTTGATTACCGGGCGGAGCCCATGTTGCTTAAGCAGTTCAACGGCTTCCTGGAGCGGTTTTCCGGTCACTTCGGGCAGCTCCATCTCCTGCCCATGTTTGGTGTACCAGGGCATGACCACCTGATCCATGAGCAGAATCAAGAAAAGAAATCCCACCAGTCCGGCCAGCACACGCATCCAGAAACGCCGGGTTTTCATTGCGTTCAGAATTGTCATTCTCATCCTGTTGTTCAGTGAGCCGTTTTTCGCGGCCGGAATCGGTCAGCGCTGTCCAGAACCAGCGTTACCGGCCCGTCGTTGAAGATTTTTACCAGCATCATGGCGCCAAAGATGCCGCAGGCCACCTGCACGCCCTGGGATTCCAGGCGATGGACAAAATAGTCGTACAGGGGTTCGGCTTTTTCCGGCGGCGCAGCCTGCACAAAGCTGGGGCGGCGTCCTTTGCGGGTATCGGCCAGCAGGGTAAACTGGGAGATGGCCAGGACCGAACCGCCCACCTCCTTCAGGCTGAGGTTCATTTTGCCGGCTTCATCATTAAAAATGCGCAGGTGGGGAATTTTTTCGGCCAGATAATCGGCATCCGCCTCGCTGTCGTTCTGGGCGATGCCGAGCAAAATTACCAGCCCCAAACCGATGCTGCCCACCGTTTCCCCATCCACTTCCACACTCGCTTCTCGAACCCGCTGGATGACCGCTTTCATTGGTGTTCTACCTGGAGAAAAGCTTTACCAAGAACCTCCTGAATTTCGGCCAGCAATTCCTGGGTGAGCACCACCCCGACTTTTTTGGAACGCAGCAACAGGCCCTGGCCGGTGCCATTGGTGCGAACCTCAAAAAACACCGGCACATTGCCAGGATATTTACGAAGGATCTGGTAAACCCGTTCCAGGACCTGTTCATTGTGTTTGTGGGTATCGATAATAATGCGCACGCCGCCGGCAAAGCGCGCGGGCAATTGGTCCATGGGAATGATTTCATCCACCAGCAGCTTGAAGCTGTTTTCGGTGGCGTCGCTGGCCTTGCCGATCACGAACACCACCTCGCCTTTCTGGAGAAATGGACCGAATCGTTCGTAAACGCTGGAAAACACCACGCCCTCGAAGCTGTTCAATCGATCCTCGAAGGTTACAAAGGCCATAAACTTGCCCTTGCGGTCCAGATGGAGTTTCACGTTGCTCACCAGCACCGCGGCACGCACCTGCTGGCCTTCGGCATAGGTCTGGGGATTTTCCCAGTCCAGCGTGGCAAACAACTCGCACTCCCGCCGATACTTATCCAGGGGATGGCCACTCACGTAAAAGCCCAGCAGGGTTTTCTCTCGCTCCAGTTTTTCCTGTAAAGACCAGTCCGGTACAGCCGGCAATTCCGGATACTGCAACAGATCCCGGTGGGTCTCTTCTCCCTCGCCGGCGTGCATCAGGTCGAACAGGCTCATCTGGGACTTGTTCTGTTCCTGCTCCTGGAAGCGCTGGGCAAAGCTGATGGCCATTTCGATGGCGGCAAATTTCTGTGCCCGGGTGCCTTCCAGGCTGTCCAACGCCCCGGCCTGAATGAGCGCCTCCAGCACTTTCTTATTCACCGAACGCAGATCCATGTGCTGGAGAAACTGAAAGATGTTGGTGAACGGGCCGTGCTCCTGGCGTACCTCCACAATGTGGCGAATGGCACCCATGCCCACGTTTTTAATGGCCGCCAGACCAAAGACAATTTTGCCGTCCTCGGTGGCTGTAAATTCGGGCATGGAGGTGTTAACATCGGGTGGGAGCACCTCGATGCCCATGCGCCGGCATTCCTCAATCAACACCACGATGCGCGAGGAATTGTTGATTTCCGAGGTCAGGGTGGCGGCCATGAACTCCACCGGGTAGTGGCGCTTTAAATAGGCGGTCTGGTAGGCCAGAATGGCATAGGCGGCGGCGTGGGATTTGTTGAACCCATATTCGGCAAATTTGGCCATTAACTGGTAAATTTCTCTGGCCAGCTTTTCCTCGATGCCGTTCTTTCTGCAACCCTCCACAAACTCGCCTTCCATCTGGCGCATCACTTCCACTTTTTTCTTGCCCATGGCCCGGCGCAGATTGTCTGCTTTGGCCAGGCTGAAACCGGCCAGCCGGGAGGCAATCTGCATCACCTGCTCCTGATACACGATGATGCCGTAGGTCTCTTTCAGGATCGGCTCCAGATCCGGGTGCAGGTACTCAATGGGCTCCTGCCCGTACTTGCGCCGGATAAAGGTGTCGATGTTTTCCATGGGCCCGGGCCGATACAGGGCGTTCATGGCAATCAAATCCTCGATGCGGTTGGGGCGCAATTTGCGCAGGTATTCGCGCATGCCCGAACTTTCGAACTGGAAAACGCCCACCGTGTGCCCTTCGCAGAAAATCTCGTAGGTCTCCGAGTCGTCCATAGGCAGATTGTCCAGATCCAGATGGATGCCCCGCCGCTCGAGCATTTTCACGCACTTATCAATGACCGTCAGGGTGCGCAACCCCAGAAAGTCCATCTTCAACAGACCGATTTCCTCACAACCGGTCATGGTAAACTGGGTGGTAACCACCTTCTGCTTGTTCTGGTTTTCCGACAGGTGCAGGGGCACATAGTTGGTAATATCGTCCGGAGCAATGATGATGCCGGCGGCATGCACGCTGGCGTTTCGGGCCAGTCCTTCCACTAGCCGGGCGTGTTTAATCAACTCCTGGAAACGGGGATCGCCGCTTTCGGCAAGCGCCTTCAGTTCGGGAACTTTTTTAAAGGCATCCTCCAGGCCCATGGGTTTGCCCTGGGAGACCGGGATCAGTTTGGCGATTCGGTCGGCTTCTGCGTATTCAATCTCCAACACCCGGGCCACATCCCGGATGGCATTGCGCGAGGCCATGGTTCCAAAGGTAATAATCTGGGCCACATTGTTTTCCCCGTAGCGTTGGCGGACGTAATCAATCACCTCGTCGCGGCGCTCAAAACAGAAGTCGATGTCGATGTCGGGCATGGAGATGCGTTCGGGGTTGAGGAACCGCTCGAACAGGAGGCCGTATTTGAGCGGATCCACCCGGGTGATGCCCAGCGCATAGGCCACCAGGCTGCCGGCGGCCGAGCCCCGCCCCAACCCCACCGGGATGTCATTCTGCCGGGCATAGTTGACAAAATCCTGCACGATCAGAAAGTACCCAGCAAAGCCCATGTCCCGGATCACCTTGAGCTCGTGGCGCAGGCGCGACTCCACTTCCGGCGTCAGCTCGCCGTAAATGCGCCGAGCTCCCTCAAAGGCCAGCTTCTCCAGGTAATCGTCCAGGGTGAGATGAGAGAATTCCGGGGGCAGTGGAAAGTGGGGCAACAGAGGTTTGCCCATCTCGATTTCCAGATCCACCTTCTCGGCGATTTCCAGGGTGCGCTCCAGAACCTCGGAGCGGTCCCGGAACAGCTCGTACATCTCATCCACGCTTTTCAGGTACAGGTGTTCCGTGTTGTAACGCAGTCGCTTGGGATCGCTGCGCGTTTTACCGGATTGCAAGCAGACCAGAATGTCGTGGGTGGTGTGATGCTCCCGCTCCAGGTAATGCACATCGTTGGTGGCCACCACGGGCACGCCCATCTCTTTGGCCAGTTTGTACACCCGATCGTAGCCGGCTTCCTCGGGGATGAAGTGATTTTGAATTTCCAGGTAGTAATCCTCGCCGAAAAGTTCAAGGTATTCTTCGACGATGCGCTGGGCCTCTTCGCGGTCGTCGCGGGCCAGCGCGGAGAAAACTTCACCCTTCATGCAGGCGGACAGCACAATGAGGCCTTCGCGGTGCTCGCGCAAAATTTCCTTGTCGATGCGGGGTTTGTAGTAAAACCCTTCCAGATAGGCCTTGCTGGACAGCTTCATCAGGTTCCGGTAGCCGGTGGCGTTTTTGGCCAGCAACACCAGATGGTATGCGGCCTGGCTGCCTCCGGGACCGGCTTTTTTGCGGGACTTACGCGAGCCTGGTGCCATGTACGCTTCCATGCCGATAATCGGCTTGATCCCGGCCTGCTTGCAGGCCTTGTAAAACTCCAGCACCCCGAACATGTTACCGTGATCGGTAATGGAGAGGGCAGGCATTTTCAAGGCGACCGCCTTTTCCACCAGACGTTTGATGTCGTTGGCCCCGTCCAGCAGGCTGTAGTGGGTGTGGGTGTGTAGATGGACAAACGACAAAGGCAGAACCTCCTCCAGAAGCCGGTATTTGGGATTAAATCCGGCCGAAATTTAGGCCGGGGCTGTCGGTTTCTCAAGTGCTTTTTGGCAGTAAGACAAGTGGTCAGCTACTCTGGAGAGGCGGATGAAAAAAACGTTGTAGGGGCTCCAGAGACGAGCGTTCGGCTTCGTCCAAAGCGCCTTCGAACAGGATCTGCCCCTCATGCACAAAAACCACCCGATCGGCGATCCGGCGGACGCTTTCCAGCACATGGCTGACGATAACCATGCTCATATTCAGCTGCTTTTTTAAGGCCAGAAAAAGCTGGTCCAGCCCGGCCAGGGTTACTGGATCCAAGCCGGAAGAGGGTTCATCACAAAACAGCAGGGGTGGGTCCAGAGCCAGGGCTCGGGCCAGCCCGGCCCTACGGTGCATGCCGCCGGAAAGCTGGTAGGGCATCAGGTGGCGGGCATGGTCCAGGTGCACCTGCTTCAGTTTGTAATCCACCAGCAAATCGATAATCGGCCTGGGCAATGACGTATTCTGTTCCAGGGGGATGGACACATTTTCCCCTACCGTAATGGAGTTTAAGAGCGCACCGTTTTGAAACAGGACCCCGATGCGGCGATAAAAATCGGACAACCTTTCCTGATCGGCGCTGTGCAGGGGGCATCCAAGCACCTCCACCTCCCCTTGTTGAACCGGATAGAGGCCGATCAAATGCTTCAGAATAGTGGTTTTTCCACTGCCGCTGGCTCCCATGATGACGGTAATCTGATCGCGATAAGCAGTAAAGCTGATGCCGGACAAGACGGTGCGATCCTCGAAGGCGGCATGTAAATTCCGAACTGTCACCACCGGTTCTGCCATGAAATCAGTCCCCGTTGTTTCCCA
>RFHE01000234.1 GCA_003696445.1 Calditrichota bacterium
CCGTCGAGCAGATGGCCGCCCAGGTGTTCGATCCCGATGTGCTGCCTCAGATCCGTTTTTTTCCCACCCTGCCGCCGGACCATCACCGGGCGGTCATTCAAGAGCTGCGCCGGGTGGAAAAGCAGATGGGTCAGAACACCCGTCTGCGCCAGGAGCTGCGCAATCTGCTTTACAATGTCGCTCTGCAGCAGCGGCTCGAGGAGGCGCTGGACAGCCAGACGGTGCATTTTATTTACGAACGCTACACGCTCTTTCATGCTGCCGGCATCGCCGTGGCCCGGCGACTTGGAGTGCCCCATCTGCTGGAGGTGAATGCCCCCCTGGCCGAGGAGCAGAAGCGGATGCGCGGGCTGGAGCTGGAGGAGCTGGCGGTGGCCTCGGAAAACTGGATCTGGCAGAACACCGACCGGTTGCTGGTGGTCTCCCGCCAGCTGGCCGCCCTGGCCGAGCAACGAGGGGTTGCGCCGGAAAAAATCACCGTGGTGCCCAACGGCATCAATCCAGATCGATTTAACGAGGCGGCCACCGGACAGCTGGTCCGCGAGCACTGGCGCCTGGTGGATACCCGGGTCATCGGCTTTGTCGGCAGCCTGAAAAACTGGCACGGCACCCGCACCCTGGTGGAGGCCTTTGCCGGCCTGACCGGGGAGTTCCCCGAGGCCCGCCTGCTGATCGTGGGCGATGGCCCGGAAAAGACGGTTCTGCAGGACCTGGTCCGGTCCCTCCAGCTGAAGGAAAAAGTGATTTTTACCGGCAAGATTCCCCATCCTCAGATTCCGGAATTCATTGCCGCGATGGACATTGCCGTGGCGCCCTACGTTCCCCAGGAAAATTTCTACTTCTCGCCGATCAAAATTTTTGAATACATGGCGGCCGGCAAAGCGGTGGTGGCCGGCCGGATCGGTCAGGTTGAGGAGATTCTGAGCCACAAGAAGACCGGCTGGTTGTATCCCCCGGGCGATGTGGCCGCCCTGGCCGAGGCGCTGCGCCAGCTGTTGAAAAACCCCAAATTCGTTCAATCCCTTGGCCAGCGGGCCCGCCGGCAGGTGCTGGAAAACTACACCTGGGAGGGCAATGCCCGTCGCGTGCTGGCCGAAGTCCAGAAATTGCAGGAAGCCCAATCCATGCACAGGGAAGGATAATGCCAATGAATCAAGCCAATCATTCCGATCAGGCTCTGTTGCCCGCCGATTTAACGGTTTGTCTGGTGACCCGCCAGTATCCGCCGGACATCGGCGGTGTCGGGCACTCGGCGCATCGGGTGGCCCACCTGCTCAAAAGGCAGGGCGTGAGCGTTCACGTCGCAGTCATTCGCAAACATCCCGAACCGGTACTCTTCGACGAGGCCATCGAAACCACCGAGCAGGAGGGCATTCCGGTTCACCGAATTCGGGTCTTTCATCCCCCCGGTGGGGACAACGACGTGGCCGTATTGACCCGTTACAACCGCGAAATCTTTCAGGCGTTGTGCCGGCTTCAGGAACGCTTCGCCTACAGCCTCTGGCACGGATTTTTTCTCTACCCGGCCGGTTACGCTGCCACCATGGTCGCCCGGCTCTACGGGTGCAAATCCATCGTATCCATTCGAGGAAACGATGTGGGCAAGTACGCTTTCGATCCGCTGCGGGTGGATTTCGTGCGGCTGGCGCTGCAGAGGGCCGATTTTGTCACCTCGGTGGCCACCAGCCTGCTGCAGCTGGCCGATCGCACCCTGGCGCCGGTTTCGGACAGAAGCCGAACCATTCTCAATTCCATTCCGCCGGACTCCCTGCAAATCACCGACTGGCCGCAACTGCCGTTAAGCGGCCTGGTGGTGGGCTCCACCGGGTTGTTCCGCTACAAAAAAGGGCTGGTTTACCTGTTCAAAGCGCTGGCTCAACTTAAAGAAAAGTTGGCCTTTTCCCTCCTTCTTGCCGGGGACTTTTTCAGTCCTCAGGATCGGGAGCCCCATCTGGCCTGGCTGCAGCAGTACGGGCTGGCCGAACAAACCGTGGTGACTGGGGCCATCCCCCACCAGCAAATGGTCAATTACCTCCAGCTCTTCGACGTGCTGGTGTATCCCTCGCTGTATTCGGAGGGTTGCCCCCTTTCTCTGATGGAGGCCATGGCCATGGGGAAGGCGATTATTGCCAGCCGTTCTGGCGCCATTCCGGAACTGATTGAACACGGTGAAACCGGTCTGTTGGTTTCGCCGGGCTCCTCGGAGGAGATTGCCGAGGCCCTGTTGTATCTGGCGCGCTACCCGGCCGAACGGGAACGGTTGGGTCGCAACGCGCTGCAGCGTGCCGAAGAACTCTCTCCCGAACGGGAAACCGAAGCCTGGTTGCAGGTGTATCGTTCAGTGCTCAACCCCTCGCCGGCGTATCCCCAATGATCGAAACTCTGTCCAATCCGAAAGTTCTGGATCTGTCCAATCCCGTCCTGAACGAGGCCTGGTTGCGGCAGCGGTTTGCCGGTATCGACTGGGGCAACGGCCGGGGTGTGCCGTCTGCGCTCTGTGGGGTGAAAATCGACCACGTGTGGGAGGAGGAGAAGCGGCGGGTCATTCTGTATCAGCTGTTTTTTGACGGGGATTTCCAGCAGCCGGGCGCTACATACGTGGGCTTTCAGGTGGCCGGTGAGCGGCTTGAGAAGGAAGTCCGGCAGGTGCAGAAAGCGGTGTGCAGGCAGCCGGGGCGGGGACCGGCCACCCTGGTCTGGCCGGAGGTCAACATGGTGCTGCTGGCCTTCCCCAACGACCGGAAGATGAACCTGCTGGATGCCGAAGCCCTCGGCCGTTGGCTGCGCCGCCGCATTCGGGCCGGCCGGTGGTTCACCAATCTGGATCCGGATGCGCTCTCCGTTGAAGCCGTGCCGCTGCGTTACGTGCCGGGCAAACGCTTTACCATGCTCTGCCGGGCGTGTTCTCCGTTGCCCGGAAGAGAACAGCGCGAAGAGCGTTTCATCGTCAAGCAGCTGAATGCGCTGCGCAAGGTGCGCCGCCTGGCGCGCTACCTGGAGGGACTGAAAGCGGCTATGGAGGGGAATGGTTCTTCCAATTCAGCCGGCTCCCCTTCGAACGAGCAGGAGCGGTTTGTCCTTCCGGGCTGCCTGGGCTTGCTTTATGGCTGGAACGCCATTGCCATTGAGTATCTGGAAGGCCAGAATCTGAAACAGCTGTTGCCCGAGCTGGACGTGGAGCCGGTGATGTACCGGCTTGGCCAGTGCCTGGCCCACTTTCACGGCTTGCCGTTTCGGGTGGCCAAGCGGGTGACGCCGGCGGATGAGCTGGAGGAGAGTAGCGAGGCTGTTGAAAAGCTGTCGTTACACTTACCGGATGCCGCCCCACAGGCCAGAGCCCTGCTGGACTGGCTCAGGCGCAATCCACCCTCGGCGAGCTCCCGCGGGCTGCTGCATGGATCATTTCGGCTCAATCACGTGTTTCTGGCTCACAACCGCCTGGCGCTTTTCGATCTGGACAGCCTGCGCTGGGGACCCCCTGCCTACGACCTGGCGAACTTTCTTACCTCCCTCTATTATTTGCAGGCTCAGGGACGCATCGACCAGGCTCTGCGCCATCAAATTTGCCGGCAGTTCCTGGCCGGATACGTTCGGCGGAGTCCTGCAGCCATTTCCTTCCAGGAACTGGGCTGGTATCTGGTCAGCTTGTTGCTTAACAAACAGGCCTTCAAATACGTCAACCACTCGCACGCGGATCGGGAACAAAAAGTGCTGGCCATGCTGGCAATCGGGGAACAAATTAGCAGGGCATCGTTAGATAAAACGAAGTCACTGAATCGAGCCTGGTCGGCCTTACCATGAAGCAACAGTTGAAAAATCGCTTCCGCAGTTTTCTATTTCGCCTGTTTGGTCTCAATCCGGCTGCGCTTTCTTCCCGTTACCTGTTTTTTGGACGCCGGGAATGGCTACTGGTCGGCGCCTTTTTTCTGCTGATTCTGATTCCCAGTGCCCTGCTGGGCTATTTAAGTTGGCGTGCCATTGAGAACGAAAAACTGCTGGCCCGCCAGCGCCTGGAAGGGAGCTATCGTCAGGTACTGGTTCTGGCCAGCCGGGAGGTCAACCGGGAATTGAGCCGCATTGAAAGCAAGTGGCGAAAGTCCATCCGGCGCTTCCTTGAGCGGGTTGCCCTGGATGCCAATCCGGAACTGTTTGACCGGTTTATTGCCCACGAACCGCTGATAGAATCCTGTTTTTTGCTGCAAGGGCCGGGAAAGCTGGTTTACCCGACCGGAGTGAAGCTTACTGCCCGGCAATGGTCGCCGGGTGTCTGGGGCGCTCAGGCCCACGCCCTTGAATTTCAACATTTTCAGCAGCTTAAGGACCAGGGCGAAGAACTGGAGTACCAGCGCGGGGACTTCGAGGGTGCCATTCGCATTTACCGGCGCCTTTACCGGGAGCTGAAAAATCCTCAGCTAAAAGCCTCGGCGCTGGCTTACCTGGGGCGCGCCCAGATGAAAAAAGGCGACCTGCAGGCCGCTTATCAGACCTTTGAAACCCTGCTGAAAACTTACCCCGAAGTCCGGGATCTCAACAACCTCTACCTTCGTTTTCTGGCCCAGTTGCAAATGGCTTCCATTCTGGAGATTCAGGGCCAGGACGAAGCCGCCATTCGCCGGCTGGTGGCGCTGGCCGACGACCTGCACCAGCGCTCCGATGCTATCAGCATGGAACAATACAATTATTTTATGCGCCGGGTAACGACCCTGGCCACCCGCCTGTTAACCTCTCAGAAAATCAGGGACCCACAATCCTATCGCCGGCAACTGGAACAGCTCAGCCGGCAGAGCAAAAAGCGCATCAGCCAGCGATTTTTTATTGAATTCCTGATGCGCAAGCTTTACGAAGCCACCGTGGAAGGCAAGCGGTACCGGGAAAAGATCCATTACGTGAGCGGGGAAACCGGGGACGATTACTACCTGCTGGGTTACCGGTTTACCCCGGCGGCCAACGGTCAAACGGTGGGCGGCGTTTTCGGATTCAAAGTGGACACCAGGGAACTCAATCGCCTGTTGCTCTCACGGCTTCGCGAAAAGCTGAAGCTGGGGTCTGAACTACAAATAGCGGTGCAAACCCAGAAGGGAGATTTCCTTCTGGGGCAGTTGCGGCCGGCGGACCAAATTCTGGCTTCGACGAGTCTTGAAAAGCCCTTTGACTTCTGGCGGGTGGCTGTTGTGGGCGCCGCCAGCTGGTTGCCGGAGACGGGCGGGTTCCGGACCGTCCTGGGCCTGTGGCTGGTAAGCCTGCTGGTCATCAGCATTTTTGCCGGGGCCTATCTGTTCATTCGAAGAGCCGTCCAGGAGGCCTATCTGGCTCAGTTGAAAACCGATTTCATTTCCCGGGTTTCCCACGAGTTGAGGACCCCGCTGGCATCCATGAAGATGATGGCCGAGTTGCTCAGCCTGGAACTTCAGGACCAGAACACCGCAGGCGGGGCGGCCTCGGCACAGGCCTATGCCGGGGTGATTCAGCGGGAATGCGATCGCCTGAATCGCCTCATTGAAAACATGATGGAATGGTTGCGCCAGGAAAAAGGCCGTCGGCCCTATCAGTTCAATTTCGAGGATCCTGCTCTCGTCTTTCACAATGCCCTGGAAGTGTTCAAACCCTACGCCGCCAATTACGGGTTCACCGTTCAGGCTTCCATCCCGGAGGAGCTGCCCGAATTGTGGATGGATGCCGATGCCATCATTCAGGTGATCATTAATTTGCTTCACAATGCCGTGAAGTTCAGCGGGGACCATCGGGAGGTGTCCTTTGCTGCCGGGCAGGAGGCCGATTTTGTCTGGTTTTCGGTGACCGACCGGGGCGTGGGGATCCCCAGGGACCAACAGAAGCAAATTTTTGAGCCCTATTTTCAGTCCAATGCTCAGCTCAATGCACCCCAGCAGGGGGGCATGGGACTGGGATTAACCCTGGTCCGCCAGATTGTGGAGGACCACAACGGCCGCATTGAAGTCAATAGCAAACCGCATGAGGGCACGACTGTCCGGATTCTATTGCCCATTCCTGGAGGGGAGGTACAGAGCGCAGTGTCCGCAGGGAGGGCGGAAAAGCCGGTAAGCCAAACGGTTCAATCCTCAGATACCCCCATTGGACCATGAAGCGAAAAATTTTGATCGTGGAAGACGATGAATCGATTCTATTTGGATTGCGCGAGGCGCTCAAACGGGAAGGCTATGCGTTTCAAGAGGCCCGGGATGGGGAGCAGGGGTACCATTTGGTCAAATCCTGGCACCCGGATCTCATTCTTCTGGACATCATGTTGCCCCACATGAGCGGGCTGGAGCTGTGCAAGCGATTGCGGGACGAGAAATTTGCCGTACCGATTATCATGCTCACCGCCCGCGGCGCCGAGACCGACAAGGTGTTGGGGCTGGAACTGGGGGCCGACGATTACGTGACCAAACCGTTTGGAATTCGCGAGCTCCTGGCGCGAATCAAAGCGCAATTGCGCCGCAACGATTTAGCCCAGCGCGAAGGCACCGTTGACCCGGGGCGCAAAGTGTCCCTGGGCGAAGTGGAAATCGATCTGAAACGCCTGGAAGTGAAAAAACGCGGCGAGGTGCAGAATTTAACCAACCGCGAGTTCCAGCTGCTGGTGTACTTCTTGCGCCATCCCAATGAAGTGCTCAGCCGGGAGCGCCTGCTCAACGACATCTGGGGCTACAATGTGTACCCCACCACCCGAACGGTGGACAATCACGTGATGCGCCTGCGCAAACACATCGAAAGCGATCCGGAGAATCCCCGCTACATTAAAACGGTGCACGGGGTGGGGTACCTGTTTGAGTGGACGCCCGAAAGGGAATAAGAGGACTCCCCTTTTTCAGGTGCAACTTCGGGTTGCACGCTTCGCAGCCGGCAGGTGTCGTTTAAAAACTGGTCCGCGCAATTGTGACATCGAAACAGACCACCCACCTGTTTGCAATGCAGATTGGTGGGGATTGAAGGCTTTTTCGGGGCCGATCCCCATTGCCTCTTACTGAAAACGTCCGGGAGTTGATCGAAGCATGGCAAAGAAATCATCTCGTCCCTCCGTGCTCGGAGTAACCATGCACGGTGTGAAGCTCAATTTACGCTGTAATGAACCTGCCCTGCTGGCCTACGCCCGGGCACATCTGGGGGTGCTGGCCGGGCGGGCAGCCAAACAGCCCCACATCGAGGTAGAATGCCTCTGGCAGACCGGCGCATGGGATCCCGAAGCCAATCCCTTCCCCTCCAATGGCGAGCTCAATGTGATCGGGAAGCGCATGCAGGGCGATGCCGGACAGTTAATCTGGTTAAACACAGTGCGCAAAAAAGGCCTGCAATTGCGCTTTGCCCGGGAGGATGATCGGCTGTTCTTTCAGGTGGCTTACACCTTCGACGACAAGAAAAAGAAAGGGGTGGAGGCTCAGGATTACCGCTACAAGAAGTTTTTTTCCCTGATGAGCTATCTGGTTTACTATCCCATCTCGTGGTACCTGGAAAGTACCCGTGGTTGGGCGGTAGTGCATGCCTCTGCGCTGCGCGGCGAGAACGGTGCTGTGTTGATTGCTGGCCTGGGCGGGGTGGGAAAAACTACCACCTGCGTGGCGCTGATGAAGGAAGCAGGCATGGCGTTATTGTCCGAAAATCTGGTTTACACCGACGGGGTGCTGGTGTACCCCTGCATCG
>RFHE01000235.1 GCA_003696445.1 Calditrichota bacterium
CGCCTCGCTTGCTACAGCCCAAGAGTATCCACAAGGACAGGCCAGCGGACAGAAAAAGCCAAAGGGGAAACGGAAAAATCGGGCCGCGCCGGTAGCCGGAAGTCTTCATTTCTCCTGAACCAGGCGGTAATGGGCACATATCATCCCTTCTGGCCCGAATCAGTGAGGTCCGCCCCCCCACTCCCATGGACAAACCCTAGCCACTGCAGCGCTTTCCAGGCGGAAGGCAACAGAGCACTGGCCAGCCCAATTTTCAACAGCGCACCGGGGAGGAACGGCATCACACCAACCTGAAAGACCTTGCTTAAAGGCACAAAAGGAATCAGTCCCAGCATTCCAAATAGATAGATAGGAACATAGGCCAACGTCATGGCTAAGGCCGTGGTCCATGGTTTTCGATCCCATCCCCGTTCGGCCAGCCAGCCGGCCAGGAAGGAGGCCGGCAGAAAACCGAGCAAATACCCGCCGCTTGGTCCAAGCAACACCATCATGCCGGATTTTCCCCCGGCGAACACAGGGAAGCCCAAGGCTCCTTCCACCAGGTAGAGCGCCACAGCCAGTGCTCCTCGCACGCTGCCCAGCGCCGTACCCACCAGTAAAATCGCCAGGGTCTGCCCGGTGACGGGTACCGGATTGCCCGGCAGATGAAAGCTGATCTGCGAGCATAATCCGAGAAAAAGCGAACCGAAACCAACCAACATGAGGTCGTAGAAAAGCGCCAACAGCGGCTCCCCGGGACGGAAAATGATTGCTGCAGTTACCATGGATCGCTCTTTTGCCATTGTGGTTCCTTCGTTTCCCTCTAAGTGCGCTTCAGCTACTAGAACCAATCAGAACCAGCTGCTGTCAAGTTTCCGTGTATTCCGGCCCGCTGCCGCCTTCCGGCGGGGTCAGGCGCCCGCCCTTAGCGGTGATGGCTCCACATTGAACGCAATTGGTAGGATTGGTCAGGATGTACTTTTTGCCTCCTTCCTGCTTCCATTCGTAAACCTGCGCCGGACACATATTGATCCAGGTTTCTCCAATCACTTCCGGTACCTCATGGCGAATGCGCAGGTGGTCCGGCTGATTATCGCGGCTGCGGTTCCCGCTGGCGTAAACGCTGGACAGTTTGTCGAAAATGTACTGATTGTCCGGCTTGGGGTACTGGCGATTGCCAAAGAACATGGGTGTGTCGGCGTCGGCGTGGATGGGCCAGCGTCCGCCGGGAAAGGCCCCGCCGCTCAAGGTCATTAAACCGGCCAGAAAGCTCCCCACAAAAAAGCCCTTCTGAAAGGCCTGGCGCATGTTGCGCACCCGGTACAGATCGCTCCAGATAAAGCTGTTGCGCACCGCCTGGTCGTAGGGGGCCAATGCATTTTCCTGGGCCGGGTCTTTTCCAGCAGCAAGCACATCGGCAATGGCCTCGGCGGCCAGAATGCCGGACCACATGGCATAATGCACCCCCTTCAGCGCCGGCACATTCACAAATCCGGCCGAATCGCCGATCAACAGGGCACCGGGCACGTGGAGCGGCCGGGGAAGGGAATAAAACCCGCCTTCGGGAATCGTCTTGGCGCCCCACCCCTGCTCCAGGCGCTGGCCGCCATCCAGAATCTCCCGCACCAGCGGATGCGTCTTGAACAGTTGCAACAAATCGTGCACGGAGAGGCTGGCATCGGCATAATCCAGCCCCACCACGAACCCAACCGTTACCTTATCTTCCCCCATGGGATAGATGAAACTGCCCCCAAATTCCCGATACTGCTTGCCCAGGCGCAGCGGCCAGCCCATAGTGTGAATGACCTGTTTTAATGGCTTGGGCACCTGCCAGACTTCCTTAACACCCAGCGAATAAATCTGAGGATTTTCCCGCTGCAGGGAAAAATGATCCACCAGCGCCTGGCTTAGATGCCCCTGCGTGCCTTCGCCCAGCACCACCACCTGGGCCTGGATATCCACGCCGGGCTCGTAGTTGGGCATGGGCTTTCCATCCCGGTCCAGGCCCTTGTCCCCGGTGCGGATGCCTCTCACCGCTCCGTTTTCCACAATCAACCGGTAGGCGGTCGTCTCGTTGAGCAGCATGACGCCCAGTTCTTCGGCCTTTTCGGCCAGCCACTTCCCTACCCGGCTGAGACTGGCCACATAGTTCCCTTCGTTTTTCATGGTGGGTGGGGTAGGCATGGGAAAAGCCGATTTTTCGGTCATGAAGTAAACCCGCTCGCCGGGTACCGGACCGTAAACCGGCCACTCGCTCTCCGGAAGGTTAGGAAAAAGTTTGCGCAGGGCCACGGGATTAATTACCGCCCCCGAGAGCAGATGAGCCCCAGGGTACTTGCCTTTTTCCACAATAGCAATGGGAATTTCGCCCAGTTTTTCCTGCAACTGGGGTTGTTCGGCCATCAGTTGGGCCAGCCGAATGGCCCCGGCCAGGCTGGCCGGTCCGGCTCCAACAAACAAAACCCCAACTTCAATTCGCTCATCTGCCGGATCGGTAAACCCGCTCACAAATTCTTCGTTGGACAGGTCGGGTCGAAAATTCGCAGGGATGTTCTCCATCTATCCTCCAGATTTTCACTCCACACCAACAACCATCAACTTACAATAGGCAGGCCCGGCAGGCGGGCTTGAACGGATTAAGAACCTAACTTTAAAAAAGTTAGGAATTTAGGCAACGAATATAGAGGATTGCGGGATTTTAAACAAGAACATTTCCAGTTTTGTGGGTACTGTGCCCACTCGCCTACGACCTGAGCCCTCTGATCAGGAAAGTGCCCCGGCACCTCCGTCGGCAACCGCACAGGATGCCCTATCCTTTCAAACGCCGCTTCAATCGCTGAAAAAAGGAGGGTTTTTCGTCTTCCTCGGGCACATGCACCTCCCGAATGGGGATTTCGTTGATAATTTTCAGGGGGTTCTCCTGAACCAACATCCGAATATAGTCCTCATCCAGGTGGTTGCGCAAATAGTCCACCGCTTCCTGGAGTTTAAAGGTGCGGCCTTTGGGCGCATGGGCATCCGAACCGATGAAGTGTACCATACGGTTCTCCAACATCCACATGGCCAGTTTTTGCACCTGCTTGCC
>RFHE01000236.1 GCA_003696445.1 Calditrichota bacterium
ACGCGGGCAGCCAGCGGGTCCAAGCCGGCCGCCACATCCTTACCGGGCAATCGTTTACTCAGGTATTCGAGAACCTGAAACCACCTTTCGACTTCACGGCGGAAGATCCACTGGGCCGGGCCATTCGCCTGACGCCGGAGTTTCGCGCTTCGCGGGTGGTGCTCAACCTGCCTGCGCTGGAACAGCCCGGGAATTACCGGCTAATGCAGGGCAGCGAACCGGTGGGCATGGTTTCGGTGAATCCCTGGCCCCAGGAATCGGATTTTAAGGCTGTTGCCGATGAGGCCCTGGGGGAGCTCCTGCCCGGTTTAAGCGTGCTGCCGGATGCCCCCGGGGTGCTGGCCGAACAGGTGGCCAAAAGCCGGCTGGGTCGGGAATTGTGGCCTTATTTGCTGGCGGCTGCGTTGATGTTATTGCTGGTGGAAATGGCTGTGGCCCGGACCGGCGCCGCCCGGCAAGCCAGCAGCCAGCGGCAAAAGGAACCGGTAGCCCAGCTGTGAAGTTTGGTTATTAATGGTAAAGTGGGGACCAGTAAAAAAGGAGGTGAACGCTTACTTGTACGAAAGCATGCATGTCGGCGAAGGGGAGAGGGCCATCCTGGTCGGCGTTTCCCTTCCCCATCTGCAACGTTGGGAGCTGGAGGAGAATCTCTCTGAACTGAAACAGCTGGCCCGCACAGCTGGTGTTACGATAGTTGGTGAACTGATTCAGGAGCGGCGCCAGATCAATCCCACCTATTTCATCGGCTCGGGAAAGGTAGAAGAACTGAGTCAGATGGTTCGTGCCCTCAATGTGTCCAGCGTCATTTTTGATGACGATTTGAGCCCGGCCCAGGTGAGGAATCTGGAAAAGGCTACCGGGGCGAAGATTGTTGACCGCAGTTTGCTGATTCTGGATATTTTTGCGCAACATGCCCGGACCCGAGAGGCCAAAACGCAGGTAGAGCTGGCTCAGCTGCAATACCTGCTGCCTCGGCTTACCCGCCAGTGGAGCCACCTATCCCGGCAGGTGGGGGGCATCGGCACCAAGGGGCCCGGGGAGACTCAGCTGGAGACTGACCGGCGCCTGGTTCGCAAGCGCATTCAGGTGCTCAGTAAAGCCCTGGATCGCATCGATCGGCAACGCGCGACCCGGCGCAAGCGGCGCGAACATGTGTTCAAAGCCGCCCTGATCGGCTACACCAACGTGGGCAAATCTACCCTGATGAATCTGCTATCCGGTGCAGGCGTTCTGGTGGAAAATCAATTGTTTGCTACCCTGGACTCTACCGTAAGACGGGTCTGGCTGGACGAAAACCACCAGATTTTGATCAGCGATACGGTTGGTTTTATTCGTAAACTGCCCCATCATCTGGTTGCCTCGTTCAAGAGCACCCTGGAGGAGGTGCGGGAGGCCGATCTGCTGCTGCATGTTGTGGATGTGGCCCATCCTGCTTTTAAACAGCAAATCGCCACGGTCAATCAGGTGCTGGACGAGCTGAAGGTGGGCGACAAACCCGTATTGATGGTGTTCAACAAGATCGACTTGATTAAGGAAAAACAGCTCATTGGTGTGCTTCGTCGGGAGTATCCCGCCAGTGTTTTCATCAGTGCCACCCGTCAGATTCGCATCGGGTACCTCAAGCAGGCGCTCGTGCAGTTCATCGACCGCCATTTTGTTGAGGATCAGGTCGATATCCCGCTGAACCTTTCCGGTCTGGTAAATCGGGTGTACGAGCTGGCTCACGTCAGCGAAACGGCCTACAGCGACCACAGTGTCCGGCTCCGCTTTAAAGCCAGCATCCCGGATCGGGCTAAAATTCTGCGCATGGTTCAACAGGAAATTCACGCTTTCAAGGCCAACCTGCGGTCCTGAAGCGGTGCAAGGCAAGACATAGGAGGCGGGTAGTGTTAGAAACATTCTGAGGAGAGCGAGCACCATGAAATTTGCTACCGAATATCTGTGGTTTAATACGGAAAAAAAGCGCGACTACATCAATATTACCGATCAGGTCGAAGCGGTGGTCCGCCGTAGTGGGGTCCAGGAGGGCATGGTGCTGGTGAGCGCCATGCACATTACCGCTTCGGTGTACGTGAACGATGCCGAACCGGGCCTGATTGCCGACATCGATGAGTGGCTGGAAAAACTGGCCCCCTACCGGCCGGATTACCGTCATCATCGTACCGGAGAAACCAATGGGGATGCCCATCTGAAAAACCTGTTAATGCACCATCAGGTGGTTGTTCCCATCACCGACGGGCGGTTGGATCTGGGGCCCTGGCAGCAGATTTACTACGCCGAATTTGACGGGCAGCGGCGTAAGCGGGTGGTGATTAAGGTGATGGGCGAATGAGCTCCTCCCGCCCTTTTAGAGGGTTCCATTGGCCTTCAAAGCAGATGGAAATTGCTATTCGAGTGATCGAGACCGTTTCATGAAGCGAGCTTTCTTTGCCTGGCGCCTTCTCGTGATTGGATGGTTGCTTTTTGCCGTGAGCCTTACCTGGGCGCAGTATGTGCGCCGGGAGAGTTTTGCCACCGAGCGCCAGCGCCGGCTCCGCTACCAGCTGGACGACTGGGTGAGCTACACCACCACCCGCCAGTTTTCTTCCATGGCCGTAGGGACCAACTACCTTTATGTGGGCACCCTGGACGGCGGAATTCTTCGTTACCATCTCTACGAAAATTACTGGGATTATCCCTTTACCACCAGCAACGGGCTTCCCAGCAACACGGTGCTGCAGGTGGCCTACGATCCGGAAACTTCCTATTTATGGGCTGTCACCCCGGGCGACACTGCGATTTTTTTACCTGCCGATCAGCTGTGGATTCGCCGTTCTCAGGAGGGAAGCTGGAATTTCCGTTTTCCCTATCCCCGGCCGGTGCCCTCGGAGGGGCCGTCGGCCATTCAACGCAATCGGTTTTACCCACGCCAGTTTCTGGATCGCCTGCCTGCTCTGTTCGGCAACGGGGGATACACCATTACCGGGGACTGGCAGGTCATCGACCCGTTTTTGAGAGAATTTACCATTCAGGGGTTTTTGAAGGACCGTTGGGATCGCATTTGGCTGGCGGTGAACGGCCTGGGTGTAGGGATTGGTGATCTGTTCAGCCAGCGGGTCGATTTCTGGCCCATGGGGTTGTCCGACATCTACCCCCAGGCGCTGGCCTACGATGGGGACGATCTGTGGATTGGTGGCATTCCGCGGGGCACCGGGCGCTCGGGCATTGTCCACTGGCGCAATGCCGACGGCGGTTGGGAATATTTCGAGGCCCGTTACGTGCCCAATCTGCGCAGCGATTATGTTACGGCGGTGCTGGTGGAGGGCAAGCGCGTCTGGTTTGCGACCAATCTTGGGGTGGCCATGTACGATAAGCAAAAAGACCGCTGGCGCCAATTTACCATGGGCAGCGGCTTGATCAGCGACACGGTGCTGGACTTGGCCCTGTTTGGTGGGTATTTGTACGTGGCTACCGACCAGGGCATTTCGCGCATCCGCCTGGATTCGCTGAAAGTGCAACGGGTCAAGGACGATCGGTTTACCCTGCTGGCGTTTCGCCGGCTGGCAGTCAGCGAATCGGAGTTGTGGGCGGCCACCGACCGGGGGATTTTTGTGCTGCCCCGCCACAGCAAAGGCTGGCTTTTTTTGCCTAGCTCGGCACCGGTGTCGGATTTTCGAGCCACGGCGGTCGCCACTTTCCGCCACGAGGTCTGGTTTGCCGCCCAGGACGGCATCCTGATGCTGAATCGGGCCACCGGCCAGTGGGAAACCTATCCCCAGATTGCCCTGGAGGTCCCCGGCCCCTACACCGACATTCAGGTGAATGAATCTACCGTCTGGGTGGCCACACCCGTGGGGCTGCTGAAGTTCGACCGCCGCCGAAAATTCTGGCGCCTGTTTACCCGAGCGGATGGATTGCTGGACAACCATTGCAATCGCTTGTTGCTGGACGGGGACTACCTGTGGATTGCCACCGATACCGGTATCACCCAGTTTTACTGGAACAGCCCGGACCGGATTGACTGATTCAAAAAAGCGCTAACCTTTTCCAGGAAGGAACATCCAACCATTTTTAGCGCAGGTCCGGGGTGGGAGTGCTGGTCTGTCTGGTTAAATATTACAGTAACGGATGGTAATAATGAGCCAGCCTTTTCACTTGCCGGAACGGTATCGGCTGCATCCCCCGGAAACCATTCTGGCACTGGTGAATTTGCCTGCGAAGGGCTACATTCTTGAAGCTGGGTGCGGGAAGGGCTATTTTACCCAAGCCTTGGCCGGCAAAATCCACCCGCACAGCCGGCTGGTGGCCTTGGATGTGAAAAAGTCTGTGTTGAAGGAAGCCCGTCGCCTGGTGTCTGCGCCCGAGGTGATGTGGGTCTGTGCTGAACCCCATCGCTACCCTTTTGCTGAAGCTTGTTTTGTGCAGGCGGTGTGTGCCTTTAGCCTGCACGAGAGCCGAGATCCGGAGCGCATGTTGAGGGAAATCTTTCGATTGCTCGCCCCCCGGGCCGGCCTGCTGGTGGTAGAATGGCAATGGCCGGAAGAGAAGACCAGTCGCTCGGATCGCATTCCACCCGGGCGAATGGAAAAGCTACTCTGCCAGGCCGGATTTGTCGGGATCAAACGATTGATTGAAGATTCCACTTTATATGCCCTGATGGCAACAAAACCAACTATGGAGGAAGCGCAATGAAGCGATTGAGCCGCTTACCGTTTTTGTTGATTCTTCTGGTTATGATTCTGGGCTGTGGGCGCAACCAGAAAACTCAAGGAAACGAAACTGCAACATCCACCCCGGCCGGCGCCTACCGGACGGTGGATGTGGAAGAGGCCTACACGTTTATCCAGCAACATCCCGAGGCTTTGGTGCTGGATGTCCGCACACCCCAGGAGTACACCGGTCCGCTGGGACACATTCCCGGAGCCCATCTGAAGCCGGTTCAGCAAATCAGCCAGTGGGTGCAAGAGCTGGAATCCATGAAAGATAAGCCCATTGTGGTAATTTGCCGCAGCGGTGCTCGAAGCCGGATGGCTGCTCAGTTTCTGCAAGAGAAAGGTTTTCGCAACGTGATTAATGTGGATGGGGGGATGATGGCCTGGAATGCCAAAGGCTTGCCGGTGGAGAAGGGCGAGGGACAGTGAGCACCCTTTTGGACTGCCGGTGGCTGTATTTCCAGGAGAGGTTACCGGTCGAGGGTAATGTAAATTCTCATGACACAGGGAGAACTCCGGCAAGCAGGCATGTCGATGCCTATTCAGGGATTGGATTGTGGAAGAGCGGCTGATTGAGCTGGCGCAGGCCGGCGGCGGATGGATCTACCTTGCGCTTTTCGTCAGTGCCTATCTGGAAAACATTGTGCCTCCCGTCCCCGGCGATACGGTCACCGTGATCGGCGCTTACCTGGTAGGCCGGGGCGGGTTGAATTTCTGGGCGGTATGGGGCAGCACCACCCTGGGCAGTGTCGCCGGTTTCATGACCCTCTTTTGGGCTGCCTACTGGCTGGAGGATCGGTTCCTAGAAAAAAGACTGCTTCGCTGGGTGAATCGGGAAAAAATCGCCCGCAGCCAGCGCTGGTTTCAGCGCTACGGCTATGGAGTGGTACTGGCCAATCGCTTTCTCTCCGGCATTCGGTCGGTCATCTCTCTTTCGGCCGGATTGGCTCGCCTCAAACCGTTGAGTGTCCTGCTGCTCTCAGCCGCCAGTGCCGCGCTGTGGAACTTTGCCCTCATCTACGCCGGGGCTTATGTAGGAAAAAGTTGGGAACAAATCCTCGCTTATGTTAAATTTTACAACAGATTTATTTTGTTGAGTTTAGCTGTTGTAGCGGCAATAGTGCTCGGCTGGTATATTATTCGACGCGTGCTGAGGAAAACGCTGCCGGGACCCATGCAAAAAGCCAATGAGGAATAAGCTATGATTTCAGATAAAGTCCGGGTTCGCTTTGCGCCCAGTCCCACCGGGTACCTGCATGTTGGTGGATTGCGCACAGCGCTGTTTAATTTTTTGTTCGCCCGCCATCACGGCGGTTATTTTATTTTGCGGATTGAGGATACAGACCGAACGCGGTACGTTCCTGGGGCGGAAGAGAACCTGATTAAGACCCTGCGCTGGACCGGCCTGGACTACGATGAAGGCCCGGGTGTAGGCGGACCCTACGGGCCGTACCGTCAAAGCCAGAGGCTGGATCTTTATGCAGAGCATGCCCGCCGACTGGTTGAAGAAGGCCACGCTTATTACTGCTTTTGCACCCCGGAACGGCTGGAGGCGATGCGCCAGGAGCAAATTCGACGCAAGGAACCCCCCATGTACGATGGCACTTGCAGGAAGCTCAGCCGACAGGAAGCTGAAGAGCGGAAAAAAGCCGGCGAGCCCTACGTGGTGCGACTAAAAATGCCCCGCACCGGCGAGACAGTGGTGGAGGATATAATCCGCGGTAAAGTGGTCTTCCAAAACGCCGTGGTGGACGATCAGGTGCTGGTCAAATCGGATGGCTATCCCACCTACCATCTGGCCAGTGTGGTGGACGATCATTACATGCGCATTACCCATGTGATTCGCGGCGAGGAATGGCTGCCCAGTGTACCCAAGCACATTCAGCTGTACCGGGCATTCGGCTGGGAGGTGCCACAAATGGCGCATCTGCCGCTATTGCTGAATCCCGATCGCAGCAAATTGAGCAAACGCCAGGGGGATGTGGCGGTGGAGGATTACATCCGAAAGGGGTATCTCCCCCAGGCGCTGATCAATTTCGTGGCCCTGCTGGGTTGGAATCCCGGTACCGAACAGGAAATTTTTACCTTGGAAGAACTGATTCAGCAGTTTTCTCTGGAACGAATTCACAAGGCCGGCGCGGTTTTCGATATCCAGAAGCTGAACTGGTTGAATGGCTATTACATTCGCCAATTGCCGGAAGACCAACTGATTGCCTTTTTGACTCCGTTTCTGGAGCGGGCCGGCTATGACGTTTCGGACCGTGAGAAAACGCGCAAAATCATCCTTGCCGTTTACAAGGGCATCGACAAGGGCGAGGACATTGCCGAGGCGGCCCGGTTGTTTTATGATTCGGAAGTAAAAATTGAGGAGCCGGAAGCCCGGGAAATGTTAGCGCAACCCTCCACCAGGACAGTGCTGGAAACTTTCTTGCAGAAGCTGGATCAGGTGGAGGGGCTGGATCTGGAGACGTTCAAAGTCATTATGAAGGAGATTCAACAGGAGACTGGGATTAAAAAAAAGGCGCTCTGGATGCCGCTCAGGATTGCCCTTACCGGTTTAACCCACGGTCCGGAACTGCCGCTGGTTATCGATATTTTTGGCAAAGCGGAGGTCCGCCGCCGGATCAAATACGTGCTGGACACCTACCTGGCTTCGAACCCGGAGGCGTGAGGGATGAGGATCGCCGTTTTACTGGGGGGTACTTCCGCCGAGCGGGATGTTTCGCTGGTAACCGGGATAGCTGTAGCCAGGGCCCTGATTGCCCTCGGCCATCAGGTGCGGGCCATCGATTGTGCTTACGGGGATCGGGAGATCGATCCACAGGCGACCGACGTGGAACACATTATTGGCCAGACCCCCTCCGAAATTGAGCGCCAGCGACGGCAATTAGATCGCAACATTCTGTCCACCGTTCAATTTCTCCTGGCTGAACCGGTCGATTTGGTGTTCATCGCCCTGCACGGGGGATATGGAGAAAACGGCCAATTGCAGGCCCTGTTGGAATTGCTTCAGATTCCTTTCGTCGGCAGTGGTAGCCTGGCTAGTGCCCTGGGCATGAACAAACACCTATCCAAGGTGATTTTTAAAAGCCAGGCTGTTCCCACCGCGCCCTGGTTGCTGGTCAGGAAGGGGCACTTACCCCGAGCTGAGCAATTGGAGAATCTGGGTTTTCCGGTGGTGGTCAAACCCAACGAGCAGGGTTCCACGGTTGGGCTTTCCGTCGTGTACCGACAGGACGAGGTCCCCGAAGCCCTAAACCGGGCCTTTCAGTATGGCCCGAAGGTTTTGGTGGAAAAATACATTCCGGGTAAAGAAATCACTGCTGCCATCCTGGATGGGGGTTCGCTGCCGCTCATCGAGATTGTACCGCAAAGCGGCTTGTACGATTACCAGGCCAAATACCAGAAAGGGAAAACCGAGTATCGGGTGCCGGCACCCCTGGATGCCCAGATTACCGAGCAGATCCAGCGAGCCGCCGAGCGGGCCTTTGCTGCCCTAGGCTGTGCGGACTATGCCCGGGTCGATTTTCGCCTTCAGGACGACGGGCAATTTTACTGCCTGGAGGTCAACACGCTGCCCGGAATGACCCCCACCAGCCTGGTCCCCAAAGCCGCTGCCGTCCTGGGATTGTCATTTAATCAATTGATTGAAAAGATTGTTCAAACCGCCCTCAAGCGCTACAACCCCTCTGCTTGAGGCTCGCCCCCCTGGGATAAGGAACCTTTCTTTCAAATTTGCCAATCAACCGCCAGCCTGGTTGATGAGGCGTGAGTGTGGCGCACGTGCTTGCGAAGTAACTTTTCGGACTGGTGATGAAAAAAAGGCCACAGTGATGACGAATTCAACATTCTGGTTGGGTGGGTAGCTAGGCGGTTAGGAAGCAATGCATTGATTTTATTGAAGATGAAGCAAATCGAGCATCGTTGGCACAGGTTTTGTTGAAAAAAGGATTGAAACACAAGGAGGTTGGATGTTACACGGACGTAGAAACATCCTGCGACGTTGGATACAACCATTCACTGTTCTAATTCATTAAGGATCTAAGTACTAAACAAGGAGGTTCCCGCTATGGGTCAACAACAACTCTTACTCATCGTGTTGGGCGTTATCATCGTTGGTATTGCTATTGCCGTGGGTGTAACTACCTTCCGCAGCAATGCCGTGGATGCCAACCGCACGCAGGTGATTGCCGATTTGAACAATCTTGCTGCCAAGGCTCAGCGCTACTATCGGACGCCGAAGGCCATGGGTGGTGGTGGACAGAATTTCAAAGGCTTTGCGCTCAGTCCGCTGGATACGGGTAACGCCAACGGGAGCTATAGCCTGAGCACCAGTAAGCCCAGTGGGGCCAGTTATGTGGCTGGTAGCACGGCGGCCATTTCCGGCAATGCCCAGACCATTTACATCGTAGGTTCTGGTACCGAAACCGGGGACGATGGGTCGAACAAGGTGAAAGCCTTTGTGAAAGTAACGCCCGACAGTATTGTCGCTACCAAACTTAACTAAAGCAACGGATTGCACCAAGGCGAGTTGTGTGCGCAACTCGCCTTTTTTTTCAGTCCAGAGGAGGGACGCACATGCCTGACTTTCGGTTTGAAGGGATTTTGACCAACGGTCGGGTGGTTCAGGGCGTCATTTCGGCTGATTCGCGCTTCGAGGCCAAGCAGCGCTTGCGCACTTTAGCTAAAAAGCGGAATTTTAAAGTCACCAGCCTGAAACGCCGGCGCACCTTCATTTACAAGGTTCAGCGGGGGGACGAAAAGCCGGTATCCGGCGAGCAGAAGGCCTTTAGTAAGGAGGAGGTAGAGGTTGCCCTGCGCAAGTTGGGCTATCGGGTTCTGAGCGTCCAGCCTAAGGTGCTGGACTTTAAATTCAAGCCTCCGGCCACCGAAATTGTCACCTTTGTGCGCGTCAGCGCAGACCTGCTCCGGGAACAGCTCCCCTACACCGAAGTCCTTCAACTACTCATCAACGATATTCAACATCCCGGTCTGCGGGAGGCCATTAAAGAGGTGAACAATGATCTGAAAATGGGCCGGGACAGTGAAGAGGCGTTCCAGAAACAGGAAAAAACCCTGGGACGGTTCACGGCCCGCATGCTGGGATTGGCCGCCAAGAGCGGCAACATGACCGAAATTTACGAAAGCACGGCCAAGTTTCTGGAACGGAATGCCGAGTTCCGCAAAAATTTGCGCAGTGCGCTGATTATGCCTCTGTTTACATTGCTGATTTTGTTTGGGGCGGTGATTTTTTACGTGGCTTACATCTTTCCAGAAACGGCCGAGCTGTTTCTGAGCATCGGCGCTGAGTTACCCCCCATGACTGCAGCCACTCTGAAACTGAGTCACTGGTTGCAAGCGCATGTGGGAATGTTGTCCGGGGTTACCCTGGCTATAGTGATTGCCCTGGTGGTAGCGCTGAAAAACAGCAAAATGCAACTGTTGCGCGACCGCCTGATCTTAAAGATCCCGGTCATTGGCCCGCTGATTCACAAAACTTGTCTGGAAATTTTCTGCCGGGTGTTCAATGCCCTTTACAGCGGTTCTGGGGAAAATATTGATGCCCTGCGTCTGGCCGCCGAAGCCAGCGGCAACAAGTACATTGAACATCAGATCAAGACTCAGGCCATCCCTTTAATGTTAAAGCACGGCAAGGGCCTAGTGGAAGGCCTTGAAGCCAGCGGTGTGTTTACCAAGACCGCCCTGGCCCGCTTTCATTCCGGTGCCGAAACCGGAACCGTGAAACAGGCGGCCCTGCAAATTGCCAATTACTACGAAAAAGAAACCGTTTACAAGCTGAAAAACGCCATCGAGTTTATTCAAATCATTATTGCCATGATCATCATGGTTGTTTTAACCGCCTTAACCTTGATTTCGGCCGAAACCGCCACGGTGACGCCGAAAATGAACTACTAAGCTGGGGGCCAGTACGCGCTGAGGTCCGGATTCGGCTTTCGGCTTCAACAAAACCCTGTGGGAGCAAGTGATGAGTAAGGAGAATGGTTCGGTGATGTTACAAGAAATCGATATTGCGGACAAGCTTGGTTTTCGCCTGTTAACCAATGCCATTGTGGACTTCGAGACGCTGGAAGCGGCGCTGCGCATTCGCCAGCAGGAAGATCCCCAGAAGCAGCGCAGCCTGGCTCAAATTCTGGTCGAGGACTTCGAGCTGGATCGGGACCAGATCTTCGAGGAAGTAAAGAATCTCTACGGTTTCCGCCAGATACGCCTGAGCGAAGAGGAAATCGATGACAACCGGATCGCCTTCATCCGGAAAATGTTTGAACCGCTTCCGGAGTACCTACAGGAGCGGATGAAGCAGGACAAAATCCTAATTTTGCGCTACGACCATCGCAATCCCAGCAAGCTGATTATTGTGGCTGCCGATCCGACCAATCGGATTATCCCTTCCATTGCCCGGGCGTTGGGGGTGAAAAAGTACGAAGTGTGTTACATGCGCTATGCGGAGGTACAGAGCCTTCTGGAGCGGGCCTTTCCCCTGGAGAATGAGTTCCTGCGTGAAATGAACGACTCTCAGCAGCTGGAGTTGACCGACGAAGAGATTGAAGAAGAGCTCTTGGATGAGGAAAAAATTGAATCGGAGATTAACAAGAGCGCACTGGTCAACCTGGTGGAAGGCATGCTGGTGGAAGCGGTTCGCAAGGGGGCCAGCGATATTCACATCGTGCCCAAGGACAAGAAAACCACCGAAATTGCCTTCCGCATCGATGGAAAACTGCAGCCTTGGCACATCCAAGAGGGAATTCGGCCCGAGGCCCTGGCAGCCGTGGTCAAGGACCGTTCCAAAAACATCGATCGCTTTGAGCGGGAAAAAGCCCAGGATGGCTTCATCCAGCGCAAAGTGGATAATCATATGATCCGCTTTCGCGTTTCGGTGATGCCTATTGTGGGCAGAGAACTGCAGTACAAGTTCGAGAGCATTGTCATCCGAATTCTAGACGACCGCAAGGTCATTACCGATCTGGACAAGCTGGGCTTTCAGGGCAAGGCCAAGGAATTTTTCATCAAGGCCATCTCCAAACCTCAGGGCATGGTTATTGTCACTGGCCCGACCGGCAGTGGTAAGTCCACCACGCTGATGGCGGCTCTCAATTACATCATTCGGCCGGAAATCAATGTGCTGACCGTAGAAGATCCTGTAGAATACATTATACCCGGCGCCCGTCAATTGAAGGTGGGGACAAAAATGGGCTTCGAGCAGGCCCTGCGCTCCATTTTGCGCCACGATCCGGATGTGGTGATGGTGGGCGAAATTCGCGACCGAACCACTGCCGAAACGGCCATCAAACTGGCCAACACCGGCCACTTGACCTTTTCTACCCTGCATACCAACGATGCCCCCAGCGCCGTCTCGAGGCTGTACAAGATGGGCATCGAGCCGTTTTTGATTGCTTATGCGATTAATGTGATCATTGCCCAGCGGCTGATTCGCCGGCTGTGCGACCACTGCAAAGCCGCTATCCCCAAAATCGATCCTTCCATTCCGGCTGCGCTGGGCATGTCCCAGGAAGAAATAAAGAATACGGTGTTCTACCGGGCTGTCGGCTGCGACAAGTGCAATGGCGGCTACAAAGGGCGGGTGGCCATTCACGAATGCCTTTACTTTTCCAGAGCGGTACGAAAGATGATCTTCCGCAGTGGCAGCGAAATTGACGAGGAAGCCCTGCGTGAACTGGGCATGCGAGAGGGCATGCAAACCCTCCGCCAGGCGGCTCTGGAACGGGTGAAACAGGGAATTACCACCCTGGAGGAGGTGGCCAAGTCCACCACCGATGACTGAGGAACAAAGGTACCATGAGTCTGGGCCAGAGCTTGTTCACATTTCTGGTTTTCACCTTGCTGGTGGTGTTTATTCGCAACAGCAATCGGGTGTACTCCAACCTGGACCTCCAGTTTGCCCAGAATCGCTATCGGCTGGAAGCGCTATCAATCCTTAACTCTTATGCCGAGGAGGCCACTCAATATGTGTTCGACGAGGCGGTGGTGGACACCAACGTGAGCAAAAAACTGTCCGAATTTACCGACCCCGACCAACTGGGGTTCGAGGCAAACGACAATGGAAAAATCGACGATTTTGACGACTACAACAACTACACTGTTTCGGATACCGGCCAGAGCGGCATTGTGTACAAACTCCAATTCCAGGTGGATTACGTGAAACTGTCCGGAGGGGAATTTGTCCAATCAAATACCAAAGAGTATCATAAGCGGCTGCGCATTGAACTATTCGATCAATACGATCCTCCGGTGCTTTTTCACTGGGCAAATGGACAGAAAGTGAAGGACACCCTCCGGGTGACCTTTGTGTACAGTTACTGGTTTTACAATTAAGCGGTAGGCCGTTATGGGCACAATCCTGGATTTGCTGGGCGCTCAGTTTATTGGTGGGATGATTTTGCTGCTGGCGCTGGTTTTAACCGACCAGGGTGTGCGTCAATTCCTGAATATGAACTCGGATGCCATCGTTCAACAAAACTTGACCCAGGTTTCTGACATTATGGAAAAGGATTTCCGCAAGATGGGTTACGCCATCGATGAAGCCAAACGAGGGGATATTGTTCAGGTGGCCGATAGCAGCAAAATTCGCTTTCTGGCTCAGCTCAATTTGGACTTCGATTACTATCAGTCCCTCCACGGCAACCTGCACAAAGATGACATTCCCGATACAATTGAATACCGTGTGGAACCATTTCACGCTTACACACTGGGGGATACCACCATTCAACTTTACAAGCTGACTCGCAGGGTAGTGGTCTCCCAGGAAGGGACCGAAGAGATGAGTGTGGGCAACATCGCCAATCCAGCCGTTTTTCGCTATTTTGACCAGGACCGCAATCCCACAGCGGTCCTGCAGGCCATCCGTATCGTCGAAATTACCCTGACGGCCTATGAACCGGAAATCATGCTATCCCCGGAGATGGTGATGGAATCCGTGAATCAAGGCGATAAGACCTTCAAGCGCAATGAACTGATGCGGCTATTGCGACCCGCTTACTGGCGGCAGACCAAATTGGTATCCAAAAATCTAAAGCGTTGAGGCAAAAATGTTTGGCAAAGGATCGGTTTTCATCCTGCTTTCCTTCATGGTGGCCATGAGTGGCTATCAGTTACGCCTGAATCGGGCCATGCTAGGGACGGTGAGTAATTTTAGCCAGCAATATGTGGAGGATCAGGTTTACTATGCCAATCAAAGCGCCATGAATTACGCCATTAATAAGGTGTGGGCGGATACGGTTAAAAACGACACGTTTACAGTGGTTTCGGACATGTGTACCACTTTTGTAGCCATCCAGCAGGTTAATTTGGATACCATTCGCGTTCTGGCTCGTTCCTGGGCCTACACATTCGATCCGGAAACCTACCAGGCCAACCAAAACATGCTAAAAGTACAGGATTCCATGTATGCCTATTTTGCTTACAAGATGCCAGTGTCCAAATATTTCTGGTTTACCAATATCGAGGGGAATGTGTACTGGGTGACGGGCGATAGTGTGTGGGGACCGGTTCATACCAATGGGAAATTACGCACTTATGGTGCTCCAGTGTTTTTTCAGAAAGTAACCGCTGGTCAAGGAATTGTCAGTTACTCGTGGTGGGGACAAAAAGCCCAATTTTTGGGAGGGTATGAGGTTGGCGTACAGGTTGAATTGCCCACTGACATGAGTTACCTGATCAGCGCCGCGCAGGCGGCCAACGGCGGTGCCCCACCCAATACCAAGAGCATTTACAATGAAAAAACAACCTTTACCTTTTTTGCAGACGGCAAGGTTCGGCGGGAAGTTGACGGCCAGCCCCCGGACACGGTGAAATTAAGCGACATCGCCCCCAACGGGGTGATTTATTCTTCCAAAGACGTCCGGGTAAAGGGCGTGCTCAACGGCCAGGTGACCATCTACAGCGATAAAAATATCTGGATTGACGACGATATTGTGTATGCAGACAATCCGGAGAGTAATCCCAATTCCGACGACCTGCTGGGGCTGGTGGCTAAAGAAAATGTTTATGTTACAGATAACGCAGCCAATAACAATGGGGTAACTGTTCATGCGGCCATCATGGCCATTGAGGGATCGTTTACGGCCGAGCATTACGACTCACGACCCTACGCGGGTTACCTGACTGTGGTGGGCAGTATTGTTCAGAATGCCCGAGGACCGATTGGAACCTTCACCTGGTGGGGACTTCATACCGGGTTCAGCAAAAGGTACAAATTCGACAACCGCTTCAACCTAATGTCGCCGCCCAAGTATCCCTACGTCCGAGAACTTCGATTACTAAGCTGGTGGGAATAGAGAATGGCTGTGGCCCTGGAAAACAGAGTTCTTCTG
>RFHE01000237.1 GCA_003696445.1 Calditrichota bacterium
CCCACATAGTTCTGTGGATCGGGGCAATTGTTTCGCGAGGCTTCCACCAGGACGCGCAGGCGGCGGCGGGCCTCCTGTTTTTCTGCTTCACTGAGCCGGCGGTAGTAGAAGCCCTTCCAGATTAAATCCTGCACTTCCGGGTTGGCCTGCCGGAACTCGCGGGCGTCACGCGTACGATTGTCCGAGAGCCCCATCCAGATGCCGTTGCGGCGGTAGGCCTCGGCCAGCAGTCGGCTCCCGGAATGCCCGCGGCAAAAAATGGGAAAGGGACCTTTCACTTAATCCTCCCTGGCAAAAATGGGTTGGTTCAATTGATACAACTCAAATCCCAGCGGTGCGGCATGGGCCGAACAGATGGCGCGAACCCATTCCATTTCCTCGGGCTGGAAGCCGGAGAAGCCACCTTGCTGCCGGGTCGGCTTTCCGTCCGCAACCGCCGGAGTTATTTGCTCCCCGGGCAGTCCAGCCTTTGCCGGTTTGCTGTGCCAGGCGTCCACGGTCAAAACGGCAATCCGGTTCAAACGGGCTAAAACGGGCGAGACCAGCAAATTCCACAGGCCGGCGGCCCTCTGCACCGGCTCCCTGAGGGCGGCAAGGCGACCCAGCCCAATACAGAATTCTTCCCAGCAGCTGCCTATTGCTCCTGTCTCGTCCTGCAGAGGCAGCCGGAGCAACCAGTCCCAGAGGTCCGATTCTTTCCAGCGGGCCACGGCCAGCAGTGGATGAAGGATTACCGCCAGCGCCATCCCGGACGTCTCCATCGTTTCGATTTTGCGAATAAAGGCGAGCCAGGGCCGCAAGGGTTCAGGCCAGGAAAGCAAATCAGGAACTTCCCGGCCGATTTCTGCCCCGGACACGGGCTCCGGCAGGGCAACACGGGAACCATTTAACTGAGCGGGTAGAGCAAGGCCTTGAAAGGCCTGCAGATCTTCCTCCGTGATCCCGGGAAAAGAGCCGGCAATGCGCGGGGCTGTTCCACCGGAAAAGCGGGCTGCAGCGGGTGCCTCGGGCCGGAACAACGTCGATTGCGGCAGGCCTTTGGTGCGGGTTCCAGATTGAAATTGCTTGTGCGCTCGGCGCAGCACTTTGCCCCAGGTAGGCGATTGGGCCAGGATATTCTCCAGTTCAAATTCCGCCACCAGATCGCACAATTCTCGGGCAAACACCGGTTCGGCCAGGAGTCCCTTGGGACGGAAATAGTGCACAATGGCCACCTGGTCTTCCGGCCAGGGCGGCCGGCGGGCCAACCAGCCCTTGCTCAGGCAAAAGTTGAAACGATTGTCCAGCAGCGCAAAGGAAATACCCTGCCGGGCGAGGGCCACCGGCAGGCTGATCTGCACCGTGTTGCGATTCGCACTGGGCAGCGATGAGTCAAAATGCAGCCTGCGGGTCACCTCGATCCAGGTTTGCGAGAAATTCAAATCTGCCTGCGCCAGAATGACCCCGGCATTCAAGTAGGGCGGGGCCCACTCCCCGGAATCCCAGGCGGGAAGGCGCAGGCGGGGAACTTCCAGATTGAGGGCTCCGTAAACGGCGGCCCAGTCGGGATCCCGCACGCTGAACCGCTGCTTGTTGGCTGCTTTAATGGCAAACGGGTAGCTCAAAAAGGGTTCCAGGGTACGCAGAGGCTTTCGCACCAGGGTATCGCTGTCCAGAAACAGAATATGGCTGTGCTCGGCCTGAATGCGAAAGGCATTGAGTTTATTGAAAATTTTGAAATCGTCTGAGATGGGATTGGGAAAGGTGTACCAGCGGGCGTTCATCCTCTCCAGGAAATCCCGCACGCGGGGGGATACGCTGCCGTACACCTCCGGCGGCGAGGGTTCGATGACGTGCAGGGTAACATCCTCCGGCCCATGCTTGCGGATAGAGGCGGCCAGGAGGGCGGCCATGATTTCCAGTTCGCCGCTCTGGGCGATGAAAACGACGTCGATCACCGGCCCACCTCTGTTTCCCCTGCCAGGATCGATCCACGGGCGGCCTCGATGCCCTGATCGGTAAAGTGCAGCTGAAGTCGCACCAGTACTTCCCGAACCTGCGGGTCGGCTTCGATGCGCTGAATGACCTCCTGCGGCAACTTCTCCTTCCAGCGCAAATCCAGGAAGTTGCGCTGGAAGTTTTTCTGGTAAAATTCCATTTCTTGACCGTTACCCCCGGCCACAAAGGCTGCGGTGGCGCCGTTTTTTCCGGGCCCGTGATGTTCGAACTGCCAGTAATTTTTCTGTTCCGGCTCAAACTCCAGGCCAAGCCAGCGGCAGATGGCAGGCAGGGTGCGGTCCAGATCCCCGGCCAACTGGTTGTAGGGCACCACAATCGCCGGGCGCCCGCTCGCCCTGATAAATTCCTGAATCTCCAGGTTGCGCCGAATCCATTTGTCCAGCGTGGCAGGACGGTTGCGCACCAGCAGGGAATAATAGATGGCCCGCGGATCTTTAATCAGATGGATGTAGCGAATCTGATAGCGATCCTCACCCTGGAATTTCCGGGCCCACTTGATGCGCTTGGAATTGTCCACCAGCAGGCGCTTTCCGGTGCGCTGAAAAATCACCGCGTGAATGTCCCTGGGATGATGGTTGTGCACGTCAAAGAAATAAGGACAGCGCTGTTTCAGCATATCGCACAGGGCACAGTTCATGGGATCGGAGCGCGAATAGAACTTATTCAGCTCGCCCAGATAGAAGGCTTCGCTGTGGCTGCCCAGCAACAGGGAGAGCCAGGTGGAGCCGCTGTAATTGTGGGCAAGAATAAAGACAACCGTCTTGTTGGTCATTTTTCTCGTTTTGATTTTTCTTTACTGGATTTTTTCAATTGTTGTTCGCCTTGCCATGCACCGTCCCGCCATTGCTCCCACACAATTTTCAAGTGTTCGGGCAATTCGGCCTGAAAACCGGTGACAATTCGGTTGACCAGGTTCGCAATCGCCACCATTAAAATGATTTCTTCAACCGCTTTTTTGCTGTAACCGGCCTTCTGAAGCCGTGCGAGGTCATTTCCCCCAAAATCGTAGGGATGCCTGGTAAACTTGGCGACAAATTCTAGCACCGTCCTATGCTGCGCTGCGGCCAAAGCATCGGTTTCCCAGCGAATCAGTTTTGCCGGCAAATCCGGATCTTTGGATAATTTGATCAGTGGAAATCCATGACTAATGCAACAATATGAACACTTATTTAAAAAGGACACCCAGAAAAAAATCATCTCTTTCTCAAAATCGGTTAAACATTTAAATGTATTTTTATAGAGCCAGCCAAGTTTTTTCACCGTAAGCCTGAGTTCTGGATATTCCTGAAGGACAGCAAGCGGATTGAGCTTTTGCCTACCACCATGACGGGAATCTCGCCTGTTATTCTTCATGAGAAACCCTCCTCCACTCCACCGACCGCGGCCGGATGGAAACGGATTTAACCGTTTTACATCGCCTAATCCTTCCTTAGCCC
>RFHE01000238.1 GCA_003696445.1 Calditrichota bacterium
AGACTGAGCAGCGGTGGTTCGCCCTGGTTGTAGGCTGCCCGCGAGGCGTACAGGTCCAGGAACAGCTCCCCATTGCCATTCTGGTACTCTGTGCCGTGAAAGACCATAAAAAGCCCTTCCGGGGTGGTGTGGTTCCCCTCAAACTCCTGGTAGCCGTCCAGCTGGGTGACGGTGACTTCCGCTTCGCCTTCCGAGCTGGTGTGAATCACCAGGTGATCCACCCAGTTGCCGTCGGGATTGAGGAAGTGTTCGGCTTCCACTCGGACGGTGTCCAGGCCGCCGTCATGAAACACCACCCGCTTCACCAGAATACCGGCACTGCTGGAATCGGTGGGGTTCAGGGTGTATTCGGCTTCCTCTTCAATTCTGTCGATTTGTGGATGATCGGGAAAATGAATGGTGCGGGTAATCGTGGCATGGTTGTCCGGTTCCAGCAGGTCGAAGGTACCATCCACGGTAATGCCGTTACGCCAGACCTCGTTAAATTCCCCGGTATTATTGGCGTAAAAATTGATTTGGCTCTGCCGGAAAGTGTTGTCCTGATAGTCGAAACGCTCGGCCACGCTGCCGCTGCCGTCTGGGTTGAATTCGGCATTCTGGCTTAGACGAACCAGCTCGCTTTGTGGAGCGTAGTCCACCACGTTACTAACAATAGCACCGGTCACTTCATTGCCAGGGCCCCAGTCGGTGGCTTCAACATGGCTCTCCACTTTTTGAACCGGAAAGCCCTCGCGAAATAGACTCAGGTGGTCGATGGTGAGCAGGCGATCGTCGGTGGAATCGCTCAGCGAACCGCCCAGGTCAATCCGTGCATCGGTGGAATCGTAGCGCACTTTCACCTGGGGTGGGAATTGAGAAATCACCACGTAGGCCCGCCCGATGCCTGTAGCGGGATCGTAGAGGAGGGCTTTGACCCCGGCGGTTCCGGAAAGCGAGTCCTGCCAGGTTATTTTCCAGATTAGGCTTTCGGCCATGGCCTTCTGGAAGCGATTGGCCTTGGCCGCTTCCTGCACCACCTGCATGAGCTTGTGCTGATGCCGGCGCAACTGCTTCAGGTTGGTAATCGCCCCCGGCTCCTCGGTCATCACGGCCGATTTGCCCTGCACGGTCTTAAACAGCCGCTCGTTGGTGTTTAACGAGGCGATGGTTTGCCAGCTGGCACGAGCAGCCTGTTCCACGTTTTTGTCCAGCTGCGGTTGATTGGGTGGAGGAAAGGGGCCGGTACTGTCCTCGCACCCCTGCATCAATGCTGAAAGGGCCAGCAGGGCAAGGGCCCAAAGAATCAAAAATACAGCTGATTGGCGTTTCCCAAAATCTGGATTCATGACAAATCCCTCCTTGTGTTATTGGTTTGGAATTAATGGTCTGGATGGTGGCCAGACAAGTCCTTTCCCAGCTGTGTTTGTGAGCAGCCTTTCCCGGGATTGGATTAATCCCGGCTACACATGTTTCTACACACGGCGTGCCAGATTACCAGTGAATAAGGTAGATTTTCCTAAGCATTGAAAAAACAAAGTGTTGCAAAGCAAAACGTGTCTGTCTGGTTAAACAGGCAATCCGAATGACTGCGGGCCTTGAAGGCACAGGTGTGAATTTTTCGCCACACATCAGGGCTGCTTAATGCTTGGACCCCCTTTTTCGCGGTAAGGTTTGGAATTTGACAGCGATTTTTATATTTTGAGGCAGCTCAGCTAATGTGTTTTTCGCCAAAACACAGAACACCAAACGCCCAGGAGCACAGGCCATGGCAGAAGACAATGGGAAACTGGAACGATTTGAGGCCCGGATCAATGCCGGGGAGAAGATTGAACCCAAGGATTGGATGCCGGAGCGTTATCGCCAGCAGCTGATCCGGATGATGTCCCAGCATGCCCATTCGGAAGTCGTGGGGATGTTACCGGAAGGCAACTGGATCACCCGAGCCCCTTCCCTGCGGCGAAAGATGGTGCTGTTGGCTAAGGTGCAGGACGAGGCCGGACACGGCCATTACCTGTACAGCGCCACCGAGACGCTGGGCGTAACCCGCGAGGAGATGCTGGAAAAGCTGCTCAGCGGGAAGGCCAAGTACTCCAATATTTTCAATTATCCAACCCTGACCTGGGCCGACATCGGCGTCATCGGCTGGCTGGTGGATGGCGCGGCCATTGTCAATCAGACCATGCTGGCCAAAACCTCCTACGGGCCTTATTCCCGGGCCATGATTCGCATCTGTAAAGAGGAAAATTTCCACAAAAAGCAGGGCTACGAAATTGTGGCCACTATGGCCCGGGGCACCCCTGCGCAACGAAAAATGGTTCAAGATGCCCTGAACCGCTGGTGGTGGCCTACCTTGATGATGTTTGGGCCCCACGACAAGGATTCGCCCAACAGCGGAGATTTGTTGCGCTGGAAGGTCAAATTGAAAACCAATGACGAGCTGCGCCAGCGGTTTGTGGACATCACCGTGCCCCAGGCCCATGCGGTAGGCCTGACCATTCCCGACCCGGAACTCCGCTACAATGAGGAGACCGGACACTGGGAGTTTGGCGAAATTGACTGGGATGAATTTTGGCGGGTGATTCGGGGCAACGGCCCTTGTAATAAAGAGCGGCTGGCGGCCCGCCGCAAAGCACACCAAGAGGGAGCTTGGGTCCGTGCTGCTGCCGAGGCCTATGCCCGCAAACACGGCCGCGAGCCGGGAAAGGCAGCCTGATTTTTTTCTAAACCCCGTGGAGTGTTCGCCTATGGCTACAGAAAAAAACGTACCTGAACAGGACACCCAGTGGCCACGCTGGGAAGTGTTTGTGCAAGAGAAAACCGGAGAACCTCATCAGCATGCCGGCAGTGTGCACGCACCAGATGGGGAACTGGCCCTACAGAATGCCCGGGACGTGTACGCCCGTCGCGGTAAGGTTTACAGCATCTGGGTGGTGCCTGCTGAACACATTGTGGCAACCTCTCCATCCGACCAAGGGCCGTTTTTTGATCCCGCGGAAGATAAAATCTTTCGCTACCCGCATTTTTACAAAGTGCCCCGGGGGGTGAAAAACTTATGAGTGCCCAGAACATTGCCCCTGAACTCCAACAGCCTCTCTTCGAGTACCTGCTGCGCCTGGGAGATGACAGATTGATTCTCGGCCACCGCCTTTCGGAATGGTGTGGACACGGCCCGATTCTGGAAGAGGATATTGCCCTGGCCAACCTGGCGCTGGATTGCATCGGGCAGGCCAGCGTCCTTTTAAAGGAAGCCGGTACCGTGGAAGGCCAGGGGCGCAGCGAGGACGATCTGGCCTATTTCCGCGATGCGATCGATTTTCGCAATCTGCTCCTGGTGGAATTGCCGAAGGGCGACTTCGGCTTTACGATTGTCCGGCAATTTCTGTTCAGTACGTTCAGCTACTTTTTTCTGGAGAAGTTGCAACAATCCGCGCACAAACCCTTGGCCGGAATCGCCGCCAAAACATTCAAAGAAAATCTGTACCACCTTCGCCACAGCCGCAAATGGCTGGTGGTGCTGGGGGATGGGACCGAGGAAAGCCACCAGCGCGTCCAAAACGCTCTGGATGAACTCTGGGGCTACACCGAAGAGATGTTTTACATGGACCAGGTGGACGAGGCGCTGATGAATGCTGGCATTGCGGTGGACCTCCAGCCGCTGAAAGAACAGTGGCTCTCCATGGTGCGGGAGGCGCTACAGGAGGCAACCCTGGAGCTGCCTGACCCGGACGTTTACCAGCATCAGGGCGGGCGTACCGGTTTTCATACCGAACACCTGGGCCATCTGCTGGCCGAGATGCAAATCCTTCCCCGATCCTACCCGGATGCCAGATGGTAGGCAACAGAAGGAGGGTTGCAGCCATGGCAAATACCGTCCCCTTGCTCGACGATGCCCAGATTGAAGCCTTGATGCAGGAGGTGAAAGATCCCGAACTCCCCTTTCTGGATATTGTGGAGTTGGGGATTTACCGGGGCTTTCGCTGGCGGGAGGAGACCCTGGTTGTACAACTTACTCCGACCTACACCGGGTGTCCGGCTCTCCGCGTGCTGGAAGATCGGGTAAAAGAGCGACTGGCTGAGGCTGGCGTGGAATCCGTAGAAGTGGAATGGATCTACGCACCGGCCTGGTCCACCGATTGGATCAGCGAATCGGCTCGGGAGAAAATGAAGGCCTTCGGCATTGCCCCTCCCCTGCCATCGACCGATACGCCCGGGGCCAACGTCAAACTGCTGTTTTCCGATCAACCTCCCCGGGTGCCCTGTCCCTACTGCCAGTCCACCAATACCCGCCAGAGCAGTGAGTTTGGTCCCACCGCCTGCAAGGCCCTGTGGGTCTGCCAGGACTGCAAGCAACCGTTTGAATACTTTAAATGCCTGTGAGGGGATGGCTCGGTGCAAGCCGATTGTTCACAGCGCACCCGGGAAGCTGAGGGTTCTGGCTGGGAAACACTGGGGTGCCTGGTATCTCATTCAAGCCAATAAAAGCGGAGGACGGTATTTTGGCCTATCAATTTGTCAAATTTCAGATGGCCGAAGGGGTGGCGGAAATCGTGCTCAATCGGCCGGATGTATTGAATAGCTTTAACCGCACTATGGGTAAGGAAGTGCAGGCGGCCCTGCGCGAGGCAGCCGGCGAACCCAACGTCCGCGCGGTTCTACTGACCGGGGCCGGCCGCGCCTTCTGCGCCGGGCAGGATCTGCAAGAGGTGGTTCCCGAGGACCCCAACCAGGACTGGGGAGACATCAGCGAGATTGTGCGCGAGACGTACAATCCGGTAGTGCTGGGCATCCGGGAGATTGAAAAACCGGTGGTCTGTGCCGTCAACGGCGTGGCCGCAGGGGCCGGCGCCAACATCGCTCTGGCCTGCGATTTTGTTTTTGCTTCCGAGAAGGCTTCCTTCATCCAGGCGTTTGCTAAAATCGGCCTGATCCCCGACAGCGGCGGCACATTTTTTCTGCCCCGCCTGGTGGGTCTGGCCCGCGCCACCGCCATGACCATGCTGGGCGAGAAGATTTCCGCCCAGCAGGCCCTGGACTGGGGGATGATTTACAGGGTGTGCCCACCGGATTCACTTCTGGAGGAGGCCCGCAATTTTGCCCGCCGCCTGGCAACCATGCCCACCCGGGGACTGGGACTGACCAAATGCCTGCTCAACAAGTCGCTCTTTAATAGCCTGGAAGAGCAACTCAAGTTGGAGGAGCGCGCCCAGGGTCTGGCTGGGAAAACCCACGACTACCGCGAAGGCGTGCTGGCCTTTCTGGAAAAGCGGGAGCCCCGCTTCAAAGGAGAGTAGGCCGAAGTGGACCTGGAAACTCAAGTTGGGCCGTTTTGAGGGCGGGGATTTTGCTACCATTCCAGAAGGGTTTTAGGGAATAAATTCTGCCTGCACTTCGAACCCACGGACAGGTGACAATGAAAGATTTGAAAACAAAATTTCAGCACTTACTCAAGGAACTTTTTCAGTTTGATCTCGCCGATTTAGATTTTGGTATCTACCGTATCCTGAACCACAAGCGGCAGGTTATCGAGCGCTGGCTTAGCGAAGACTTGCCCAGGGCCATTGAGGAAGAATTGCACCGGTACGCGCTTGCCAAGCAGGGCCTGTGCGAAGGTTCGGACGAAGTTTTTGTCAACGGCGATTCCTACATCCTTGGAGCCCGCTCGCTGAACGACCTGTTCAAGGCGCGGCTGTTTGGAAAAGAGGAGGTGATCGAATGACGGTCCGACTCCAATATTCCCAGGAAGCCCTCGAGGCGTTCTGTAAGCGGTGGCGGATCAAGGAGCTTTCCATTTTTGGTTCTGCTATTCGTGAAGATTTCCACCCGGACAGTGATGTGGATGTCCTGGTGGTTTTTGAACCCGAAGCCAGTTGGTCCTTTCGGGATTGGCTCCAGATGATCCGGGAACTGGAGGGCATCTTTGGGCGAAAAGTGGACCTGGTGGAACGCCGGATGGTCGAGCAAAGCAAAAACTATATCCGTCGCAGGCACATTCTCAACCATCTGGAGCGGGTGTATGTGGCGAGATGAGGCCTACTTGCTGGATATGCTGATCGCCGCCCGCGAGGCTCTGGAATTCAGCAGGGAAGTCACATGGGAAGACTTCCGGAAAAGTTCTCTTCACCAGCATGCTATTGCCAAGGCGCTGGAAAACATCGGCGAAGCGGCACGAAAAGTCTCGGAGGAGACGAAGGCGGCTCATCCCGAAATCCCTTGGCGGGATATCGTTGCGCTCCGTCATCGAATTGCTCACGATTACTTCCATCTTGATCTGGTCCGGATATGGCAGATTGTGCAGGAAGATGTACCTGCCCTGATCAAGCTCCTGGAACCCCTGATTCCTCCGGAGGAGCCCTGATGGCACGCCCTCAACACATTGCATCTTCGCAGAAAAACCAAAAAGGCGCTCCTGGGAGAACCCTTCGGCAGGTCAAACTTCTGAAAACGCAGGACGAAAAGGCCCGGTGCATCGTTTTCCTCGAGCCCCACGGCATGGTGCACGCAAAAGCTTACATGCACGACGAGAAGGCTCGATTGAACGAAAGACTTCGAGAGTTAGCCCCGGAGATCTCTCGACGCAGCGGTCGTCAAGATGTCACCCTGAATGCATTCATTATTTCCGCCACTCCCTTTAACGACCTGCGCTTGTGGTATGGTGAGGGGAGTTTAGATCAG
>RFHE01000239.1 GCA_003696445.1 Calditrichota bacterium
ACCCGATCCCTGGCCTGGCGAGCCCGCGTGGTCCTGGAGCGCTTGCACCGGTATGGGGATATTCCGGATTCTACGTTTCAGGCCCTGAGCGATAGCCTCGCTGCGTTTTTCACTCCCTGAAGAAATGCTATCGCCTGCTGGTTTTTGCCGGGAAGCCGAACAGGTTCCCTCTGGCGGACCGGAAACACGGGCGTTGCTCGGGCGCACCGGCTTCAAGAAGCTACTTTCCAGCCTGTTGCACCGGGACGCGGGGCCTCAGGGCTGTTGATTCTCGCCGGCCCAGCGTACGATGCCCAGCTCTAGCGGATGCACCTGATAGGGGTGGCAGGGGAACATCCGGAAAGTCAACTGAAAGGTCCCACTCTCCTGGGGTTTAAAGCGGGCCCGGTACAGAAAGACGCCATCTTCCAATTTCTTCTCCAGTTCCATGTCAAAAATCTGCACGTGGTTGCCCTGGGTCTGGTAGGGGAGGGGCTCCTGTTTCAGATACACCTGCACCCGCACATCCTCCGGCTCGAGTTCGCCCAAAATGACCTTGACCTGAAAAGCAATCTCCTCCTTTACCGAAAGTACCAGTGGTTGTTCGGGGTTCAGGTGGTCCACCGGTTCCAGGCGGGTGGAGGACCAGTTCATTTCCACCCGTTCCCGCCAGGCGGCATATTCCCGGGCCACTTTAAAATTGTCCTTCTGGAAATTCCGGCCGTTCAAACTGGCTGGCAGGTACAGTTTGTCGATGTATTCATGGAGCATGCGGTCCGTGTTAAACTGTGGCATGATGGAGGCCAGGGAGTGTTTCATCATCTGGGTCCAGCCGCGAGGTATTCCCTGTTCATCCCGCTGGTAGTAGAGGGGAATGATTTCGCTTTCCAGCAAATCGTAGATGGCCTCGCTGTCCCACTCATCCAGCTCCTCGATGCTCTGGTAATCCTCCCGATCACCGAAAGCCCAGCCGTTTTTGCCATTGTAGCCTTCCACCCACCAGCCATCCAGCACGGAGAAGTTAATGCCGGCGTTCAGGCCTACTTTCTGCCCGCTGGTGCCGGAGGCCTCCTGAGGCCGCCTGGGATTGTTCAACCACACATCCACCCCGGCGACCAGTTCCCGAGCCAGGTGCATGTCGTAGCCCTCGACAAAGAAAATTTTACCCCGAAATCCATCCTTGAAAGAATATTCGTAAATCTGGCGGATTAACTCCTGACCGCCTTGGTCCTTGGGGTGGGCTTTTCCGGCAAATAGAATTTGAACCGGCCGGTCCGGGTTGTTCAACAGGGCCAGCAAGCGTTCCGGATGGCGAAAAATCAATGTGCCCCGCTTGTAGGTGGCGAACCGGCGGGCAAAGCCGATGGTGAGCACATTGGGATTGAGCACGTTTTTTAACCGCCGCAGGTGAAACGTGCCCACCTTATTGCGTAAAAATTGTTGCTCCAAGCGGTAACGCACATGGTCCAGCATTTTTTGTTTGGCCGCCTGCTTGGCCTCCCAGAGTTGCTCGTCGGGAATTTCCAGGACCTGCCGCCAGTAAGCGGGATCGTTCAGATGGGTTCGCCAGTCTCCTTCGAGAAATTCGTCCAATAATTTACGGGTACGGCTTACCGTCCAGGTTTTGGCATGCACCCCGTTGGTAATATGGGTGATGGGGACTTCCTCCACCGGTGCTTCCGGCCACACCTTGTGCCACAGGCGGCGAGAGACCTCGCCGTGCAATCGGCTAACGGCGTTGCGAAATCGGGAAAGCTTCAGCGACAGGATAGTCAGATTAAAGATTTCGTAGCCCTCCGGCTGGGTTTCCGCACCCAGCGCCATAAACTCGTGGCGCTTGATACCCACGCTTTCCCAGTAGCTCTGGAAATACTTTTCCTTGATGTGACCGGGAAACGCATCGTTTCCGGCGGGAACCGGGGTATGGGTTGTAAAGACGGTATTGGCGGCCACAGCCTCCAGGGCTTCGTAAAATCCAAGTCCATGGTTTTTGACTAAATGCTGGATTCGTTCCAGGGCAAGAAACACCGAATGGCCCTCGTTCATGTGCCAAACGGCCGGTTCGATGCCCAGCTGGCGCAGCGCCCTGGATCCGCCCATGCCCAGGATAATCTCCTGGCTGATGCGCATCTCCTGATCGCCGCCGTAAAGCTGGGCGGTAATGTGGCGGTCTTCCGGGCTGTTCTGAGGAATATTGGTATCCAGGAGGAGCGCATAAATCCGCCCTACCTGAGCTTTCCACAACCGGCAATAGACAATGCGGTTGGCCAAAGGCACCCGTACCAGCACCGGCTCGCCGTTGTCATCCAGAACCGGCAAGAGGGGAAGCTCTTCTGGATTAAAGGTAGGGTAGAGGGCCACCTGATTGCCATGGGCATCGATCTGCTGGGTAAAGTAACCCTGATGGTAGAAGAGACTAACCCCCACCAGTGGGAGGCCCAGATCGCTGGCCGTTTTGAGATGATCGCCGGCCAGAACGCCCAGCCCCCCGGCGTAGATGGGCAGGGATTCGTGAAACCCAAATTCGGCCGAAAAATAGGCGATCGGTTGGTCGGCATGTTCTGGATAATGCTTTCGGAACCAGGTGTTTTTTTCATTCATGTACTGGTCGAATTGAACCAGCACCTTCTTTAACAGGGCCAAATACTGTGGGTTGGCTGCTGCTTTGTCCAGTTGGGACTGCTGGACTTCGTTCAAGAATTGCACCGGATTGTAATTGACCTGCCGCCACAATTCGGCATCGATCTGATGAAAAAGGCGGAGTGCATCGGGATTCCAGGAAAAATAGAAATTGTAAGCCAATTCTCGAAGCCGCGACAATTCCTCGGGCAATTGCGGGCGAATATTTAATGTAGTCAGATATTTCATGGTAATCTCCTGGACGGGTTTTGCGTCTCAGCTCAAATATTCGGCAAAAATTAAGCTTGGACGATAAAAAATCTTTACCTTTAATCCAAGGGCAATTTGATTTGCCGGTGTCCCGCTTCTTATCTCTTCTAATCCGTCCTTTCAACTGCCTGTGAGCCACAAACCGTCCGTGGTTCAAAGAGCGACTGAAGGGATTTTTCCCCAGAGGGGCACATTATTGATTCTTTCCTGAAAAGTACCTTGTAATGCGAAACCAGTAAATGCCTTTTGCTCCCAATTTTGCTAGAAAAAGGTAAAAACTGTGAAACCCAGAAAGTGGTTTTTACGAAAAAATTGTTCTGCAATTACAACCAGTTTGGCGCAACCCCGGTTGCAAAAAGCCGGTAATTTATCCCCGGGCGAACCAAAGGGTCTTCATGTTAACCGGTTGCTGAAACTGAAAGGTACCAAATTTTCGACACAATCTCCGCTCTCTTAAAATTTAAATTGTAAGACTTTGCTCAGAAAAGTAAACTTGCAGAGTTTAATTTACCGTTTTTTACCAGCAAAAAAACCACCCGGGGCAGTCCCCGAATCGACAGTAACCTAAAACCAGGAGGTCTTAATGCAGGTCCGATTCCGTTTTACCGCTTTCATTGTTCTGGCGTTTTTCTTCTACTGGTTCTTCTCCCTCTCTTCTACACTGAAAGCCCAATCGACGCCAAATTTCGGCTTTAGTTTGGTCGCTCACCTGAACGATTATTCCCAGTTTGGTTACAGCGATGTGTGGGGCTATACGGCTCCTGATGGCCGCGATTATGCCCTGTTGGGTGTGGATGCTGGTGTCAGTATTGTGGATGCCACCGATCCGGCCAACGTGCACGAAGTGGACTTTGTGCCCTGGGTGAATTTCAGCTGGTACGACATGAAAACCTATCGCCACTACATGTACGTTTCCTCGGAGGGATCGGCAGAGGTTTTAATTGTGGACCTGTCCACGCTCCCCGATTCGGCGCATGTGGTAGGGACCTATGTGGGTTTGACCTCTACGCCGCACAACATTTACGTGGATACCACCCAGGCGCTGTTGTTTGTGGTGGAAGATTTTCATTTCGATCCGGCGGTGCGCATCCTCAGCCTGGCCGATCCGGAACATCCGGTTCAAATCTCCGTGCTGGGAGCCGGCTTGGGCACCGACGCGCACGATCTGTTCTCTCAGGATTCTATTCTTTATGTGGCCGAGGGTATTAACGGCTCCATCGGGATTTTCGACATTCACGATCCGTCAGCCCCCACGTTATTGCAACGGCTGTTTATCCCGGCACCGGGTTACGTGCACAACGTGTGGGTCACCGAAGATAATCAATACATGGTGACCACCGAAGAAACAACCAATAAAACGGTAAAAATCTGGGACATTCGAGATCTCAACAACATTCAATTGGTGGCTGAATATCTTGGCGAGAACCGCCTGGCCCACAATGCTTTTTTTAAGGATAATCTGCTTTACCTGTCCCATTATGCTTCCGGGGCCAAATTGCTGGATGTATTGGACATGAGCAGTCCCATCGAGATCGGCAGTTACGACACCCAGAGCGACTGGGGCATTTATCCTTTCAGCGCCAACGGATTGGTTTACGTGAGCGATATTTCCAACGGCCTTTATGTGCTGGACTTTACCGGCTCCCGGGCCTACCGACTGGCTGGTACGTTGACCGATGCCACCACCGGTGCGCCTATTGCCGACGGTTGGATCGAAATTGCAGACAATGGTAAAGTGGTGCGGTCCGCCCCGGATGGCGGTTACGCCACCGGCATCGCCGCCAGCGGCCCCATCACCCTGCACGTGGCCGCTTTCGGCTACCAGTCCCAGACCTTGACCCTCAATGCCCAGCCCGGGGTTATTGATACGATGAACTTTCAGCTTGACCCGTTGCCTACCAGTAGCATTGAAGGGGTGGTCCAGGACGCAAACAATCAGCCCATTGCCGGGGCCACGGTGGTGTTGCGCCTCAATTCGCCCCTGCTCAGTGCACCCCAATTGATCACCACCACCACAAGCAGCAGCGGGCAATTTGTTTTCTCCAATCTCCTGGTCTCGGATAGCGTGTGGACTAACTACGATAGTCTGTGGGTAGAACAATTGTTTCCCTTTCCCACCACCGGCCACAGCGGCGTCGTGACCACAGTCGGCAATCCGGCTATGGTTCAATTCAACCTGCAACCGGCCCATGTTTTCCTGGTTAACGACGATCCCGCAGGCAATTATCTGGAGAAATACACCGCTGCGCTACAGGCCAATCACACTACCTACTTCGTCTGGAACACTGTTACCGACGGAGAACAGATTCCCATCAGCCGAATGGGGGAATTGCAAACACCCACCATCCTTTGGTTTACCGGGGATGCAACCAGCAATGTGCTTTCTGCCGAGGCCCAGGATAGCCTGAGTCAATTTCTGGCCCAGGGCGGGCGCCTGCTTCTGACCGGCCAGAACATTGCCGAGGATCTGGCCAATCAGGGCAGCCCCTTTCTGAGTGGAGATTTGCAGTTGGGTTACGGCGGCGTGGCCGGGCCACCCATCATTCGGCCGGTTCAAAACCATCCTCTGGCCGCTGGTCTGGCTAATATTTCCACCGCAGGCAGCAACCAGGTGTCCAAGGACATTCTACAACCGCTTTCCGGGAGTGTGGCCCAACCGGCTTTCACCTATTCCAACGGTACAGCGGCCGGAGTTACCCTGGAGCTGAGCGGCAGTGGTGCCCGGGTGGTGTTTTTCGGATTCGGAATGGAAGGCATGGCCGAGAACAGCACCAACGCCAGCCGGGAAGAGGTGATGGGACGGGTGCTGAGCTGGTTGGGTAGCCTGCCCACCGGTATCGACGAGCCGGATCCTATCCAACCGGAATCGTTTGCCCTGTTGCCCAACTTTCCCAATCCGTTTAATCCCTCTACAACCATTCGTTATCAGTTGGGGCAGCCGGCGGAAATCTCTCTGCGCATTTTCGACACCCTGGGTCGCACCATCCGAACGCTGGTTTCCGGCGCTCAAGCGGCTGCCGGGGAACATCAGGTGCGCTGGGATGGCACCGATGAGCAGGGAAGGCCGGTGAGCAGCGGCATTTACCTCTACCAATTGGAAGCCCGAACCGCAGACGGGCGACTTTTCAGGTCGGCCAGGCAAATGTTATTGCTTAAGTGATTCTAAAACAACCCGTTAAAAAGCCTCCGCCCGGTGATCTCCCTGTCCGGCGGGGGCTTTTTTGTTAATAAAAATTGGGATTGCCCTTCCACCCGGTTAAATTTCCAGCGGACATAACGGGGCGTGTTATGGGTAAACTGTTCAGCATGACCGGATTTGCTTCCGGCAAGACCACACACAACCATACGGAAATTTCATGCGAGCTCCGGTCGTTGAACTCCAGGTATCTGGAAATCGGGGTCAAGTTACCCCCAACGTTACGAGAACTTGAGGAGCCACTCAAAGAACGCATTCGGGCCCGAGTTCAGCGAGGCAAAGTTCACTGCGTGCTGAATTTTAGCGAACAGTCGCCGGTACTCAAGGGGCTTCAGGTCGATCCCGGCGCGGTGAAGTTTTACCGGGACCTGTTGGAGCAAATCCGCCAGCAGGCCGGCATTACTGATTCCATTCAACTGGAGCACCTATTGCAGTTTAGTGAAATTTTTACCGTTGAACCGGAGGCTGGTCTGGATGATTCCCTAAAGGAGGCCATTTTTCGTTTGGTAGATGAAACGCTGGTGGCCTTGAATCAGGCCAGGGAAAAAGAAGGTCAGGCCCTGCGCAAGGACATGGAACATCGCCTGGAAACGATTGAGAGGCGGGTGGAAAAGGTGGGGCAGCTGGCCGGTAAAAATGCCCGCCAGGAGTTCGAAAAACTCAAAAGGCGGCTCTATTCCATGATCGACGAGAAAAAGGTGGATGCCAACCGCCTGGAACTGGAGCTGGCCCTGATTGCCGAGCGGGTGGACGTTACCGAAGAAGTGGTCCGCCTGGGCAGCCACATTAAACTGTTCCGCGAACAGCTCAAAAAGGGCTCGCCGGTGGGTAAAACCCTCAACTTTATTCTACAGGAAATGCATCGGGAGGCCAATACCATCTCCAACAAAAGCACCATGATCGAAATCAGTCACTGGATTGTGGAGATCAAGGAAGAGGTTGAAAAAATTCGCGAACAGGTACAGAATATTGAATAAAGAACGGTCGCAAAAACTCACCCCCAAAAATCCGCGGGGGCGGCGTAAGCCATTGCTGGTCGTGATTTCCGCGCCTTCGGGTGGCGGCAAAACGACCATATGCAAGAAACTGATTGAACGACATCCAGATGAGATGAAAATCTCCGTTTCGGCAACCACTCGGCGCCCCCGACCCGGGGAGGTGAACGGTGTAGATTATTTTTTTATTAGCGAACCGGAATTTTTCGAGCGAGTTCGGCGCGGCGAGTTTCTAGAGTACGAACGGGTGCATGGAAATTATTATGGCACCTTGCGATCCACTGTGGAAAAATTACTCGCGGAGGGCTACACGGTCCTTTTCGATGTGGATGTGAATGGTGCCCTAGCCATCAAGAAACGGTTCCCCGAGGCGGTGCTCATTTTCATTAAACCGCCGTCCATAGAAGCCCTGAAAGAACGGTTGCGCGCTCGGCAAACCGATGATCCGGAAGAAATCGAAAAACGATTGCGGCGCTTGCCTGAGGAGTACGCCAAATCAAAAGAATTTGATTACATAGTGGTAAACAATAAGCTGGAGGATACCCTCCGGCAGATCGAATCGATTATTGCCCGGCACGCGGAGGAAAGGTGAGTTACTTTGCATCCCGGTTGTTCCAAGACGCCAGAGTGTTGGTGGGGGTGACCGGCGGCATCGCTGCCTACAAAAGCTGTGAGCTGATTCGTTTTTTGGTAGATGCCGGCAGTGAGGTTCGGGTGATGATGACCGAGTCGGCCGGCAGGTTCATTACACCGCTTACCCTGGAAACTTTGTCCAGAAACCCCGTCTTCAGTGAGCTATTTCCGGATAGCGAATTTTCCGGCACCCATCACATCAACCTGGCGGACTGGGCCCAGGCGGTTATCGTTGCCCCCGCCACCGCCAATTTTATCGGCAAGCTGGTGAACGGCATTGCCGACGATTTTGTCACCACCACGGCGCTGGCGCTGTCCTGCCCGCTGGTGGTGGCTCCAGCCATGAACTCGAACATGTGGCAACACTTCAGCGTCCAGCGAAACGTGGCTCAACTAAAAGAAAATGATGTTTTAATCTGTGAACCGGAGGAGGGATTTTTGGCCGAAGGTTACCACGGCATCGGCCGTTTGGCACGGCTGGAATATCTGCTGCAGTATCTGTACCGAGCACTGCACCCGGAACCAAATTCGCTGGCCGGCAAAACCGTATTAATCACCGCAGGTCGGACAGAAGAGCCGCTGGACCCGGCTCGCATCCTCACCAACCGCTCGACGGGGAAAATGGGTTTTGCCCTAGCAGTGGAAGCGTTTGCCCGTGGTGCTCGGGTTGTGCTGGTTCACGGGCCAACGCATGTTATCCCACCCCGTGTGGACCGACTGGTCGGCGTTCAGACCGCCCAGCAGATGCTGGAAGCCGTCGAAAAACACTTCGATCAGGCGGATGTTTTCCTTTCCGCAGCCGCGGTGGCCGATTTTCGGCCGGCGAGCTCCCGTCCGGATAAAATCAAAAAAGAAAATAGTGAAATGAGCCTGCAACTGGTCAGCAATCCGGATATTCTGGCCACGATGGGCGAACGGAAAAAACCCAGGCAGCGCCTGGTAGGTTTCGCCGTGGAAACCCGGCAGGGTGTACAAAATGCGCGCAAAAAGCTGGAGGTCAAAAATCTGGACCTGGTGGTGCTGAATAATCCCGGCGAACCGGGAGCAGGGTTTGCTGTGGACACCAATCGGGTTACTTTGCTGGGCAAAGCAGGGGAGAGGGTGGAACTGCCGTTGCTCAGTAAGCTGGATGTGGCCCGCGCCGTGTTCGAAGTGCTTCTAAAAGGGAGCACAGACCTGGCCAATGAATGACGAGCTGCGCAATAAAATCATCGCCTATCTTGAATGGTACCGGGACTTGTACGGGGAACCACCGGCGTTCCCTGAGTTGCGGGCGGAAGCGACGAGCCTGATGGCCGGAACGGCAGACAAAAGGCAGGAAAAGGAGCGAATATTGCAGGCATTTTCTCAGTCCATTCGCAATTGTACGCGCTGCAGGCTGGCAAAGGGACGCACGCAAGTGGTTTTCGGCGTGGGCAACCCGGATGCAGACATCATGTTTATCGGGGAAGCTCCGGGAAGGGATGAGGATCGCCTGGGGGAACCATTTGTCGGTCGGGCCGGGCAACTGCTCAACAAAATGCTGGATCACATTCAGATTCGCCGGGAAGATGTTTACATTGCCAACATCATCAAGTGCCGGCCGCCTAACAACCGGGATCCACAACCGGACGAAGTGGCACAGTGTCTGCCTTATTTATTGAGGCAGATAGAAATCATTCAGCCGCGGTTGCTGGTGGCGCTTGGCCGCATTGCCGCACAAACGTTGCTGGGAACCAAATTGAGCCTCGGCCAGATGCGCGCTCGGGATTGGAGTTACCAGGGCGTACCCATGATTGTGACCTATCATCCGGCGGCCATTCTACGCCGGATGGACATGCTCTCCACGGCACTGGAAGACTTCCGGAAAATTAAAGCCCTGAGCCAGAAATTGGCGTCGGGGGAGGCAGGCTAATTCGCAGAAGCACATTTTGAAGGGTTTAAATGATGGCCGATTCTGAAAAGCAGATTTTGGATGCTGCACGAATTCCACCCCAGGCAGTGGAAATCGAGAAGGCGGTGTTGGGCGCAATTCTATTGGACAAAAACGCCATCGTCCAGGTAACGGAGTTTTTGCGTCCGGAGGATTTTTACGCAACAGCCCACCAGAAGATTTTTGCCGCCATGATCGACTTGTTCGAGAAAGAAATGCCCATCGATTTACTCACCCTCAGCGAAGAACTTAAGCGGCGAAACGAACTGGAAGCAGTGGGCGGAGCCTATTATTTAAGCGATCTGTCGGCAATGGTGCCTTCGGCGGCCAATCTGGAACAGCACGTCCGGATTTTGCGGGATAAAGCGCTGACTCGAAAGCTCATTTTCGCCTGCAATGCCATTTTAAAGGAAGCCTACGGGGAAACCGAAGATGTGGAATCGCTGATCGGGGCCGCCCAGCAGGCCATCCTGGACATTTCCAAGGCCCAACAGGAACGGGGTTATGTGCACTTGAAGGAAGTGATCAACGAAACGATCGGCGAGGTAGAGAAACAAGCCCAGCGCAAAGACGAAGCATTGACTGGAATCCGCTCAGGTTACCGCAGCCTGGACAGTTACACCGCCGGATTTCAGAACGGCGACTTGATTATTCTGGCCGGCCGCCCCTCGATGGGCAAGACCGCCTTTGCCTTGAACATTGCCCGCAACGTGGCTGTGGAATTACAAAAACCGGTGGGCATTTTCAGCCTGGAGATGAGCAGCATGCAACTGGCTCAGCGGCTGATTTGCATGGAAACCCGCATCGAGTCCCAGCGGTTGCGAACCGGCCGGCTGCGAAAAGAAGAATGGCGGCGCCTGGCCCAGGCCGCCGGCCGACTGGCCGATGCGCCCATTTTCATCGATGACACCCCCGGTCTGAACGTCATGCGGCTCAGCAGTCGGGCCCGGCGTATGGCCCTGGAACAGAATATTCAACTGCTCATCATCGACTATCTGCAGCTGATGGAAGCGCACCTGTCCCGCTCGGAAAGCCGCCAGCAGGAAATCGCCTTTATTTCTCGATCCCTGAAAGGGCTGGCCAAAAACCTCAATGTGCCCATCATCGCCCTCTCGCAGCTGACGCGTGCAGTGGAAAATCGGCCGGACAAACGGCCCATGCTGGCCGATCTGCGCGAATCCGGTGCCATTGAACAGGATGCCGACCTGGTGATGTTCGTCTTCCGCGAGGAAGTGTACGCCCGCGACCTGCCGGAAGAAAAACGCCGGGAAGTGCACAATCGCGCCGAAATCATCATTGGCAAGCACCGGAACGGTCCCATTGGCACGGTTAATTTAACTTTCCTTAAGGAATACGGATTGTTTTCCGAACTACCATCATTGGGGGAGGAAGAGGTGGAACCCGTTGTGCAAGTGGACTTTTAGCTTTTAAATTTGAAACCCTTCAGCACAATTAATGAGGCAAATGGAACCAGCCGAAAATCAAGCTGCCCGGATGACGCATGAATAGCCCGATCGCAGTTCGAGAAAAATTCCGTCATTTATTTCACTTGATTGACGATGAGAGCAGCGAAATTCGCCGAATTCTACGGCAGGAGATTCTGAACCACAGCTTGGATCTGGTACTGAATTTTCGCGGCTTTCTTTCCGGAATAGAAGAGCAGCAGAAAGAGGCGGCAATCGACACGATTACCGCATTAAAAGACGATATTGCAGAATATGCGTTTGTTCAATTGACCGATAGGGCATCTCTCGAGGGCGATCTGGATCTGGAAAAGGCCTGTCTGGTGTTATCCTTTTGGGACGATCCGTTGGTCAACGTGGAACAGATGACTCGCATTCTGGACGGCATTGCCGACGATATCCGAGCGACCATCCCCAGGCGGGGCCATCCGTTGGCTTTCATTGATCACATCAATGGCATTTTATTTCAAAAATACCGTTTTCGGGGCAATTCGCGCGATTTTTACAATCCGGAAAATTCTTATTTACATTACGTTTTAGAAAAACGCCGGGGTATCCCAATATCGCTGTCCATTATTTATTTGTTGATCGCCGATCGTTTGCATCTACCTATCAAAGGGGTGGGTTTGCCAGGCCATTTCATTTTAAAGTTTCAGGACGAGGAGGATGAAATCTTTTTTGCTCCGTTTCTGGGGGGAAAAATTTACTCACGGAAAGAGTGTCTGGGGTATTTGCAACGCACGCCAGTGTCAGATCCGGAAAAAATTTTGCAGGGCGCTTCCAACGTAGACATTATGCGAAGGGTGCTCAAGAACCTGCGATTGGTGTACTCGTCGTATCAGCCGGACCTGGAACGCGCCCAACGGATGGAGCAATTTCTGGCCCTGATACCGGAATCGAATTGATGGTGGTCGCGCCCCTCCATGTGTTGCATAATATACATTATGTAAACTTGCCCGTTTTCCGCGAATGAACCATTGATTGGCTCAGGCTCACTCGCGCTCATCTCCCCACCTTCGTTTTGAAAGCGGGAAAATCAACCGGTGTTTAAGCAATTTTTCCGTTTACAGGCGTAGACTGGGTGGTGCGAATTTCGTTCAGCCGTTGCATCAACGGTGACCACAGATCGAAGGATTCCAGATAGGGTTGAATCTCCTGCAACTTTTCGACCAGGGCATCCATTGCTTCGGCGCCGGCCTGGGCGTAGAGCTCCCCTGCCAGTTCTTGAAACAACTGCGCGACCAGTGGATAGGATGCTTCTGGCAGCGAGGCAAACAGCTGAATTTTTTCCTGAGAAATTTCGTTATAGCGTAGCGGAA
>RFHE01000240.1 GCA_003696445.1 Calditrichota bacterium
CCGGAACCGTCCGTTCCACAGCAGAGCCGTGGAACGAGAAAACGAACCGGGATTTCTCGCGAGGACAGGTGCTGGCTCAATCCTTCTTCCAAAAATCCGTTTTAGTCCGCGTCCATCCGCGGCCAAAAACCTCCTCAAACGATGGTCTCATTACGGCAACTACCACACTTCCTGCGCCGGCGCCAGCTCGACCAGCCGGCCGCTTTCCATGCGGTAGGCCCGGTGGCACAGAGAAAGGGGCGAGCGGCGATGGGAGACGATGACCATGGTGAGGTTTTTCTCTTGCAGGCGCTTCAGGGCGGCGAGGATGGCTGCCTCGCTGGCCGGATCCAGTTCGCTGGTGGCTTCGTCCAGGACCAGCAGGCGGGGTCGGCGGTAAAGGGCCCGGGCCAGCACCAGGCGCTGGCGTTGCCCGCCGCTGAGGCCTGTGCCTCGCTCGCCCACCGGGGTGTCCAGACCCTGAGGCAGAGTCTCCACCCAGGGGCCGAGGCCGCTGGCCTGCAGGGCAAAATCCAGGGCCTCTTGATCCACCGCCTCCCTACTGACGCCGGGTTGAAAAACAATGTTCTCCAGGAGGGTCCCGTCCAGCAGAAAAGGCTGCTGGGGCACGTAGCCAATCTGCCTCTGCCAGCCTGGCACCTGATGGGAGGTCAGCGGCCGCCCATCCACCAGCACGCGGCCGCTCCGGGGCTCCAGCAGCCCCATTAAAATCAACAACAGGGTGGTCTTGCCGCTCCCGGAAGACCCCACAATGCCCACCGTCTGGCCGCAGTCCAGCCGAAAATCCACCTCCCGCAGGGCAAAATCCGACCGCCCGGGATAGGCAAAGGCAACCTTTTCCAGAACCAGGGAGCGGCGGAAGGGCACCGGCTGAGGCCGAGAGGGCGCCGCCTGCCCGCCAGCCGGTGCCTCGGCAAGCAGGTCCACCGTATGGCGGTAGGTTTGCAGTTGCATGACGGCGCTGGAAAGCCGGTTCATGGAGGGCAGCAACCGATAGGCTGCAGCGGTGAACAGGCCAAGCAGAATCACCATTTTTTCCGGCGGATAGCCCAGGGTGTGGGCGGCCAGCACCAGCGCGGCCCCCGCCAGCACAGCAGCCATCTCCAGAAAGCGGGGCGGCAGGCTGTTCAGACTGTGAAAGGCGGCCACACACTGGTTCAGGCGCTTTTGCCTGGCCAGATACGCCTCGCGAAAGACCTCCTGCCGGTGGTAGAGGCGAATTTCCGGCCACCCGCCCAGGGTTTCCAGGAGCTGGCGAAGGGCCTCGCCGGCCAACTGGTGCAGATCGGCACCCAGGCGGCGCAGCACCTGGCGCTGGCGCCAGTAAAACAGGACCGCCAGCGGCACAATCAGAGCCAGCAGCAGGGCCAGCATCTGCCACTGGTAAACCGCCAGGCCGGCCAGTAAAAACAGGAAGATGAGTCCTTCCGCGGCCATGTGCAGCAGGGCCAGCAGCACGTGCGCGGCAAATTCCACCGGCACGTGGTGAATGCGCCGAAGCACTTTTGCTGAATGCTCGTCCAGGGTGGCCCCGCGGGTTTCCTGAAAAAAGCGGTCGAATTGCTCCCCGGAAAGCCGGCTGGCCAGTCGGTAGGCGAAGCGATTCTGCTGCAGGCTGGTCCACCAGCCCAGTGCATTTTTGAGCAAAAAGAGCACCACCCAGCCGCCCAGGGCCAGCGGTAACATCAGGGAAATCGACAGACCCGTCTGCTGGAGCAGGGCGCTGGACCGGCCAAAGACCAACCAGAGCAAGGGCACAATGGAGGCCAGGCTGAGCACATCCAGCACGCTGACGGCCACAATCAGCAGGCCGATGGCCAGTGCCTGGCGGCGCTGAGCGGGGGTAAGCAGCCGGTAAATTTTCCCCGGCAGATCGGCAAATTGCAAGAGGGCAGAGCGCCTGCTCATGGCAGCGGCTCCGGTTTTCTTTTCAACAGGTAGGCCACATGGTCCCCGCCCAGCGCGGCGGGCAGGAAGGAAGTGCACAGCCGATCCAGCAGGCAGGCCAGTTTCAGCGCGGCAGGGGGGCGGCGGTCCGCTTTCAACCGTCCCGGAGGCGGGAGCAAAAGGCCCAGCGAAACGGCGCGCAGCACCTGCCAGCAGGGGGGGATGTCCCGGCGATCCACGTAGCGAACGGTAAAGCCGGAAGGCAGGGTGAGGGTGCGGTGGAGGCACCGCTGCCGCAGGCTGGTCCACTGCCCGTGCAGCAGCTGGCCGGCCATCCAGGCCGGGTGGAGCGGGGGCATGACCACCACCAGGGCAAAGCCTGCGGGAAGAACCATCCGGGCGGCGCGGACCAGCGTGGCGGCCGGATTGGAAAAGGCATTCAGCACGCCGAAATTAAACACCGCCCCATGGAAGGGCTGCTCGGGCTGAAAGTCGTTAAAATCCTGGCAGAGCAATTCCACCGGCCAGTGGAGCTGCTCGGCACGCCGGCGGGCCCGCGCCAGCATGGCCGGGGAAACATCCAGCGCGGTCACCTGGACGCCGGCCTGCCGGTAAAACGGAAAATCCGCTCCCGTGCCACAACCCACATCCAGCAGGCGGAGGCCGGGTTTCAACAGCGGAGCCAGCAGGGCATGGACCCGCCGCCGCTGGTAGCGGGCCAGCGGATTGCTCTCGAAATCGCTTTCGTAGCGCTCGGCCAGTCGATCGAAAAACGTTTCCCGGATGGCGGTGGACATGCTGCCGGTTCTCTTCTTCTTTTCAGGTACGCAGATGGGCCAGTCGCCGCATCTGCCAGTGGCAGTAGCGGCTGCGCAGGCCGTGGAATAGCCAGCGCAGGGGGTCCTGCCAGATCCGTTTTAACTGCCGGCGGCGGTATTCACTGGCCAGTTTCTTGATGGCAAACTGGTACAGCGGCCGCACGTAACGACCGCGGATTTCCAACTCGCGCTGCAGGTGAGCCTCCCAGGGCCGATGGTAAATCACCCGGTCTTTCACCTCCTCGTACAATCGCGTGCCCCGCAGGGGATAGGCCACCGTGGTCAGGTAATGATCCGGTTGCAGGTCCCGCACAAAGCGGATGGTCTCCTCGATATCCGCCAGTTCCTCGCCGGGATAGCCGAACATGACAAAAATGCCGGCCTCGATGCCCTGCTGCTGGCACCAGCGGGTGGCCTGTTGAATTTGCTCCCGGGTGACGCCCCGGCTCATGGCATCCAGAATGCGCTGGCTGCCGGACTCGGCGCCGAACCAGATGCGGTAGCAGCCCATCTCCCGCAGCAGGCCCACCAGTTCCGGATCCAGTCGATCCGCCCGGGCAATGCACTCGAAAGGCAGGCGAATCCCCTCGGCACACAGCAGGCGGTGGTAGTGGCGGATCCAGTGCCGGTTCACGGTGAGTACATCGTCCGCGTACCACAGATGGGTGGGCCGGTAGCGCTCCAGCAACAGCTTGAGCTCGGCCAGCACATTTTCCGGGGTGCGCCGCCGGTGGGTGTAGGCGTACACGGAATGGCTGCACCACTTGCAGGTAAACGCGCAACCCCGGGCGGTAATCAGCGAGATGGAGCGCTGCCCGTGGTGTTTTTCCCAGGTGCTAAGGTAGGCCTCCAGATCGATGGCCTCTCGATCGGGAAAGGGATAGTCGTCCAGGCGGCGGCGACTGTATTGCCGCGGATTCTGTACCAGATTGCCCCGGGCATCCCGGAAACTGACATTGGCAATGCCGTGCAGGTGCCGGGGTCCCTTCTGCTCCAGGGCGCGCAGGGTTTCCAGCAGGGGGATTTCTCCCTCCCCGCTGATGACCACATCCGCCCCGTAGCGCAGGAATTCTTCCACCTGCGTGGAGGCATCCGGCCCCCCCAGAATGGACACGATTCCTCGCTCCCGGCAATAGTCAATCAGCTGCAGCACGTTGTATTTGGTCAGCAGGTTGCAGTGAATGCCCAGCGCGTCCGGCTGCTCCCGGTCCAGAAAGTCGAACAGGGCCTGCCGGCTGGAGAAGGTGGTGTCGTACACCTGCACCGGCACGTCGTGCTGTTTCAGGAAGGCGGACAGGTAGAGCAACCCCAGCGGTGGATAGGGTTTCATGATCTGCTGCTCGTGGGGATCGTCCTGCAGGAAATAGGTGTGGGTGAGCACGAACTTCATTTTTCCGAATACCTGACTTTGTGCACCATCCAGTCGGGGTCCGGGGGCGTGGCTTTTCGCCAGGCCGTCCAGCGGATGCGCAGGTAGCGCAGCACCAGTTCGGGCAGAAAAATGATCTGGCGGACCAGCAGGCGCAGTTGGCCACCCAGCGGTTGAGCCTGGCGCAGGCGAATCCAGCCGAACATGAGGTGGGTAAACCGATACACCTCCCGGTAAAAGGAGCGGGGGTAGGTGCCCGGGTACATCAGATCCAGATCGCCGCTGTGCAACCAGTTGCGTTTGGCGCCCAGCAGGTTCTGCACGGTCTGATAAAAGGGGGTGCCTTTCAGCGGATAGGAGACCGAGATGCCGATGTCGCTGGGACGGGTGTGGCGGATGAGCCGCCAGGTGGCCTGGATGTCCGCCAGGGTTTCGCCCAGGTAGCCGAACTGGAGGAAGAAGCAGGTTCGGATGCCGTGGTTGCCCAGAATCTGCCGGGCACGGATGGCATCGGTAACCCGCAGGCGTTTGTCCATGGCATCCAGCACGCGCTGGGAACCGGACTCCACCCCCAGCCAGATTTCCTGACAGCCGGTTCGGGCCAGCAGGGCGGCGAAGGGCTCGGTAATGAGATCGGCGCGCGAAAGGCATTTGTAGGGAACGTGAATTTGCCGCCGTTCCAGCTCGCGGGCGAACCGCTCCAGCCAGCCGGGTTGCAGGGCGAAAATGTCGTCGGTCACCCAGATGTGGTCGGCGCCCAGCTCCACCTTTAACCGGCGGAATTCCTCGGCCACCCGCTCGGGCGGAATCGCCCGGTAGGTCCGCCCGTAAAGGGGTTTGGCGCACCAGTTACATCCGTACGGACAGCCGTGGGAAGTGGAGACGTTCAGCGAGAAGTAGCTATGGTGCTTCAACCATTGGCGGCGGTAGGGCTCCAGGTCGATCAGCTCCCAGCGGGGAAAAGGGGTTTCTTCCGGCGGAAAATTTTGGCGCAGCGGTGGGGTGTGGACGATGCCGTTTGCCGTGTTCAGGGAAAGGCTGGGCATGTGCTGGAGGGCTTCCAGGGACGGCCGGCGGCGGTACGCAGCCAGCAGGTCCACCAGCGCCTTTTCCGCATTGCGGTGCACCACCACCTGAAAACCGGCCTGCAGGTAGGCTTCCGCCTGGTCGGAAGCATCCGAGCTGTGCACAATGCGCAGCGGAACCTGCTCCAGCTGGGCCACCGCTGCAAACACGGTGCGCCGCATGTTCTCCAGGCACATCTTGGTCAGGAAATTAAAATCGTCGTCGTACACGATGAGCACATCCGGGCGGTGTTTCCGCACGGCCTGGACCAGCCCCTCCGGGCCACCGTCGAACATCACGTCGTAAAAATGAACCTCCAGTCCCAGCTTTTCCTTCAGCCAGGCGGCCATGGTGAGGGAGGCCAGCGGCGGGTAGGGCCGGTGCAGGGCGGCCTCCTTGGGATCCAGCGGCAAAAAATAACCGTGGGTCAGCAGAACGTTCATGGCCGCACCTGCTCCTTTATTCGGGCAAACAGTCGCTCGTAAAGATCCTGATAATCATTGCGGTGCAGCTTGGCCACTCCTTCACCGAGCACAATCCCCGTTCCCATGGCCTCTGGGTATTTCCGGGCCAGCCGCCGGGCGTAGCGCCGGTAAACCTGCCGGTTCAGCCAGTCCAGCAGCGCGCGGTTTCCTTTCGGTTCGCTCGGTCCGGCGGCACGGGCGCTGCCTTTCAACCGGTAGAACGGGCGGTCGGGCAGATGATCCGGGGCGTTGGGCAGGAACCGGTACACCCATCGATTGGCAGCCAGCAATCGGGTGCCCATGGCGTTAGGCGTCAAAGGAATCATGTGAATGAGCTGCACCGCCGAGTAGTAGTTTTGCTGGGCAATGGTCAGGTGATCTTCGTCCACCAGGTAGTTCACACAGAGCAGCTCTCGCTTTCGCAATGCGCGGCTGAACAGCACGATGCCCAGGTAGCACAGCCAGAGCCGCCGCCGCGTGGTAATGATGAACAGATCCACATCGTCCTGCCTGGGGCAGGATTCGAAGGCGTTGGCGCCGGTGAGCCCCACGAAACGCACCCAGGGCAGCCTGACCAGCACCTGAAGGTAAGGCCGCTGGCGGCGAAAAATC
>RFHE01000241.1 GCA_003696445.1 Calditrichota bacterium
CAAGCCCGATTCGCCCGCCTGGCTGTGCTTAAACTGCCACATTCCGGTTCAAAACCAGCGCCGCACGGTTGTGCTGGGCCTGGAAGGGGGCAATGTTCTAAAGCCCATTACCCGGCCCAACCCGCAATTCGATCCCCGCATGCGCCTGGAGGGCATTACCTGTGCCAGTTGCCATGTACGGATGGATCCGGTCACTGGAACCAGCTATGTCATTGGTCCCAATGGCAGCCGCCTGGCTCCCCATCCGGTCAGGCAGGATCGAGCCTATTTGCACGGCATCTGCAATCGCTGTCACAATCCCCAGGGGGAGGGCATAACACCGAACCTGGTTTGCTGGTTTACTACCCGTTCCGAGTGGGAGGCGGCGGGAGAGGTACTCAAAGCGCGCTACGGAGAAGTCCGGGACTGCGTCAGCTGCCACATGCCTGCACGTCCGGGTCGACTGGCGCAGGGGTACCCCAATCTGCCCATCCGAAATCTAAATCATCATTACTGGATAGGGGGCGGGGTACCCAAATGGTACAGCGATTACGATTCGCTGCTGGCCAGGGGGTTTCGGCCGGGCCTAACTATTCAGGTGTTGGCGGTGGCTCCGGTCCCGCACGATTCGCTGGCCGTTCGCCTTCGGCTGGCCAACGACAGGGCAGGGCACTGGATTCCCACAGCGGATCCGGAACGGTTTTATCTGATTCAGGTGCGCCTGGAGCAGGCGGACGGCACCGTGCTGCAAGAGCTGCGTTACCGGATCGGGCAGACCTGGCGATGGAACCCGGCCCGAAAGGTGGCTGACAACCGGTTGAGAGCGGGTGAAGTACGCATTTACCAGGCACGCCTGCCGCTGGAAGGTGCCACCGCCCGGACGCGTCTGGTGGTTCAGGCTTACCACGTGCGCCTAAAAACGGAAACCGCCGCTTACCTGATGCAACACACACCAGCCATTCCAGATCCCCTCTGGCCGGACCTGCTCCAGCAAATTCGGCAGTTGCCCCGGTTTTATCCCATGGCCACATGCATCTTCCGACAGGAGTTTGATCCGGCCACCGGCGCCTTGCTGAAGGACTACCCCCTCTCCGAACTGATTCAGATCTCCCGCCAGGAGCAGGGCAAACCACTGGAAAAGCGCGAGTACTGATCGGCGGGGTTTGGCAGGTGGATCGGCGGCCTGCCTGTGTAGAACGGTAAGGCCGGTCCGAGATGCCCTGGTTTTGGCGATGCGGAAACGGCTTGCGCCGCTGTGGAGGTTTTTGTTATACTATTTTCAATAAAAAAAGAATTTTTAAAAAGGAGACTGGTCATGTTTGAAAACATCGATAAAATTCGCCAGGCAAAGCAGGAATGGTTGAAGAAAAAAGAGGCCAACTCCCGCGATCGGGATTTCAAATTTGTAACAGCGTCCTCCGAGCCGGTGGAACTGCTGGCCACGCCGACGGACATTGCCGATCTGGATTTTTTTAAGGACCTGAATTTCCCCGGTGAATTTCCCTATACCCGTGGCATTCATTACAACATGTACCGGGGCAAGTTGTGGACCATGCGCCAGTTTGCCGGCTTCGGTACCCCGGAGGATACCAATCGGCGGTTCAAATATTTACTGGCCAACGGCCAGACCGGTCTGTCGGTGGCCTTTGATTTGCCAGCCCTGATGGGTTGCGATCCGGACGATCCCATGAGCGAGGGCGAGGTGGGCAAATGCGGCGTGTCCATTGCCTCCCTGCAGGACATGGAAACCCTGTTTGCGGGGATTCCCTTGGGGGAGGTGAGCACTTCCATGACCATCAACGGACCGGCTGCCATGATTTTGGCCATGTATTTTGTGGTGGCGGAAAAGCAGGGGGTGCCGCTGCACAAATTGCGGGGGACGGTGCAGAATGACATTTTGAAGGAATACATCGCCCAGAAGGAGTGGATTTATCCGCCTGAGCCGTCCATGCGCATCATCGTGGACATGATTGAATTCTGCTCGAAGGAAGTGCCCAAGTGGAATCCGATCAGCATCAGCGGCTACCACATTCGGGAAGCCGGCTCTACGGCCGTTCAGGAGCTGGCCTTCACCCTGGCCGACGGTTTTACTTACGTGGAAGCCTGTCTGGAGCGGGGCCTGGACATCGATTCGTTTGCTCCCCGGCTCTCCTTTTTCTTTAATTCGCACAACGACTTTTTTGAAGAGATCGCCAAATTTCGGGCGGCGCGGCGCATCTGGGCCAAACGCATGCGGTACAAATACGGGGCCAAGGATCCGCGCAGCTGGAAGTTGCGTTTCCACACTCAGACCGCTGGTTGCACGTTAACGGCGCAGCAGCCGGAGAACAACATCGTGCGGGTGGCCTACCAGGCGCTGGCGGCGGTGCTGGGAGGAACCCAGTCCCTGCACACCAATTCCATGGACGAAACGCTGGCCCTGCCTTCGGAAAAAGCGGCCAAGATCGCCCTGCGTACCCAGCAAATCCTGGCCTACGAAACCGGCGTGCCCTACACCATCGATCCGCTGGGTGGCAGCTATTACGTGGAAATGCTGACCAACAAGATGGAGCGGCAGGCCGAGGAATATTTTGAGAAAATCGAAAAGATGGGCGGGGTCATTGCGGGAATTGAAAAGAATTACTTCCAGCAGGAGATTGCCCGGGCCGCCCGGCGCTATCAGGACGAGATCGACAATAAAGAGCGCATTATTGTGGGCGTCAACGAATTTGTCGATCCTGAAGAAAAGATCGAAATTCCCATTCTGCTCATCCCGGACGAGGTGGAAAAACGCCAGATTGAACGGGTGCGCCAGCTGCGGGCCAGCCGGGACAACCAGAAGGTGGAAGAAACCCTGCACGCCCTGCGGGTGGCCGCCGAGACCAACCAGAACCTGATGCCCTACTTAATGGATTGTGCCCGCGCCTATTGCACCCTGGGCGAGATGGTCAACACGCTGAAAGAGGTGTTCGGCGTGTACAAAGAGCCGGTGGAGTTTTAAGTGGTACAGAATTTGAACGAGGGGAAAAACGCAGCGCCCTATTTTTATGTAAATCGCTGTTTCAATATCAACGAGTTAAAGGTTAATCGGTCCTCCCACCGGGGCTGCCCAAAAAATCATTTTTTGCTGAGTGAGGGAGTAACGGGATGAGTGCCTTGAAGTTCAAGGCTCACAGGGGCCCTTATTTAGCCAAAATCTTTATACTTTTTTGAAAAAAAAACGTGACAAGTACTGCTTTGGTCTAAAATTTGAAATACAAATGTGATTAAATTTAAACACCGTGCTTTATTCTATGGACAACCGCGGCGAAGGGGGGCCGTCAAATAAAGAGAGACAAAGTCTGATGATGTGCTAATCCCGCTGTTTTTTGTGCAAAAAGAACAGATTGAAGCTCTCATTTAATGTCAATTACTCAAGGCAGGTCTTTGCATTTCCGTTTACTTTGCTTTACCACTTGGACCAACCTGCATTGAAGCGCGTGGATTGTCTCGTATATGAAAGCGGCCGTAAAGCGCATACCCCGGCTGGGTAACCCAGCAGAAGAAAAGCCAGCCACATCGTTCCTCTGCGTGCAGACCCGGTTTTACCTGGGGCAGTGGCGGAATTTTCCATCTTTTTACCTCATCAGAGGAATGGGTTGAGCGCTCATTTGCTTCCTAGGACAAGGGGAAAACATTTTGGTCTTTAGGTCTGCAAGGAGAATTGACACAGGCTAAAACTCCCGTTTTCGAAAACCCTTTCTGGTCAAGATTCTTTCTGCGCACCAGCCAACAGCGAAGGTAGTTAAGCCTTGGGTTTTTTCTGAAAAAAAACGTCTCCGTCCATGGAAATCCGAGAAAAATTTACTTAAGGGTCACGGTTTGACACGGATCAGCCAGCGAAAAACAGGGGTTCTTTTGTCCGCGGCGAGCTCAAGCACACCCACCTGTGGCTTTAGCCCGATAGGGTGGCGGTTGCCTACGAATGTAACCGTTCCTCTAACCTCAAGAAGGGCTAACGAAGGAAGTGACACTGGAGCAGTAAATCAACCGGTTTGCCTCTTTTTTACCACCTATCTTTAAAAGCTTGTGCGAACAACCGCCAGTTCAGGGATTTTGAAACCATTGAATGGCCATGGCCACGGTAAAAAGCAGGGCTGTCCCGAGGGCCATCCATCCAAAAATGTTATTAAAGCGAGAATTGCGGAATTCACCGACAATGGCTTTGTTGTTGTTCAACAACAAGAGGATGCCGACCAGGATGGGGAGCAAAATGCCGTCCAGGACCTGGCTGTAGTATAAGCCCTCTACGGCTGAAAAGGGGGACAGGTAAATCAAATCGCCAAAAATCAATGCGCCGAAAAAAGTGGCGTAAAATCCCTTTGCGTCGCTGACTTTGTAATCCAGCCCCTCGCGCCAGCCAAAAGAGTCTGCCACGGCATAGGCCGTGGAACCCGCGAGGACTGGAATGGCTAAAAAGCCTGCCGAGAGAATGCCCACGCTGAACAGCAAAAAAGCACTTTCCCCAGCCACAGGCCGCAACGCCAGTGCCGCATCCCGGACGGTGTTTAATGGTTTGTTCTGACCGAAGAGAATGATTGCGCCGGTAATGATAATGCAAAAAGCAATCAAATTGGAATAGACCATGCCGATAGCCGTATCCCATTTAACCGATTTTGCCTGTGCCACCGTTTTGTGCTCTTCCTTTTCCTCATCCGCCTGCCAGAAAAGCAAATATGGCGAGATGGTTGTTCCCAACAATCCCAGAGCAGCCAAGATGTAAGCGGGGGTTCCTTGAATGGTGGGAATAAATGTTTTAATCAGAAGCAATTTTAAATCCGGGTGGGCAACCATCGCCGAAATGATGTAGGTAACCAGCACGAAAGTGAATCCTAGAAAAACTTTTTTCACCGTTCGGTAGGCTTTAAACATCACCAGATAGGCAATGATGGCGGTAATCGGGATGAGAAAGTGGACTGGTTTTACGCCGGTTAAAAGGCCTAAGACCGCGGCGATGCCCTGTAAGTCCGCGCCAATAGTAATCATGTTGGCCAGGGAAAGTAGTAAGACCATAAAAATGGAAAGCTTACGAGAATAAAAAGCGCTAACGATTTCAGGTAAACTTTTTCCGGTAATGATGGCCACTCTCGCGGCCATGTCCTGGACGGCCACCATCATGGGGGTAGATAAAAGCATGAGCCACAGCAAGGAGAACCCGGTAGTGGCGCCGACGGCGGTATAAGTCACAATACCTGCTGGATCGTCTCCGGCACCTCCGGTAATGATGCCCGGCCCCAGTTCTTTAATGCGCTCTCGGTTTTTTTGAACTTCGTCAATAATGCGCCGGGAATTGAGATGAAAAGAGATTTGACGTATGGGGGTATGAGACTTGGTCATATCAATTTGTTTTTTAAATTGCTTTTTGAATTAACAAAGGACATCCCTGATGCATGTATTATACTGTCGAACGTTGGCCTCGCCGTTTTCCTCTCTTGAATGCCGGGAGTAGGGCAAATAGAGAGTCGTTACCGATTGCCTTTAAGGCATTAAAAAGCACAAGTTAAAGCGAACAGCGGGTAAGCGGGCGTCCTTAAAGCCCCGATACTGTTCAGATTCTTTGTGTGAATGGTCTGAAAAAATACCCTCCGTTTTAGTTAGCAACAAGAATGAGGTTCCTCCCGGTGAACTGCCGCGTGGCGAGGCGCTGCCTGTGTTTTTAGCAATCCTCCGTTAAACGACCCGTAAATATACGATTAGAGTTGAAGAAAATGAGGACAGTTTTTACAAGTTTTCTTCGAACGCTTCGCCGTTGCAATATTGGGGCAAAATGTTGGTGCCGGGGGCATGTGCAACCGCCTTCCCGGTACTTATTGATTGGTACCTATTGAACGGAGGGGATGAGGCCCGGGCCTAGACTCTG
>RFHE01000242.1 GCA_003696445.1 Calditrichota bacterium
AGGTAACAGCGGCGGGCCTCTGGTCAATGCACTGGGCGAAGTGATTGGCATGAACACCTTCATTTTTACCGGTAGTCCCTACGAACAGGGCTGGGCCGGAATTGGCTTTGCCATCCCCGTAAACCGGATCAAAGAAATCGTCAAGGAAATTCGCACGCACGGCAGCATTAATCGGGACTACTGGCTGGGTATCGTCAGGGTTCAGGATTTGAATGCACAAATTGTACGCGCCCTTGGTCTGCCGGTGGAGAGCGGAGTCATTATTACCCAGATTGAGCGGGGCAGCCCGGCCTATCGGGCCGGCCTGCGAGAAGGCGACCTGATTGTGGCCTTAAACGACCAACCGGTGAAAAATGTGGATCAGTTCGTTGACCTGTTAACCAATATGGATCTACGGGTGGGCGACGTACTTAAGTTCACCATTTACCGGGAAAATCGGAAATCGGAGATCCAGGTGAAGCTGGAACCGCTGAGGAGATAAAGAGCATGATCGAGCGCTATACCTTACCCGAGATTGGAGCAATCTGGGAGGACGAGAATCGGTTTCGCATCTGGCTGAGGATTGAGCTGCTGGCCTGCGAAGCGCAGGCTGAGATGGGACGCATTCCCGGCGAAGCGCTGGAAGAGATTCGCCAGAAGGCCCGTTTCGAGGTGCAGCGTATTCGGGAGATTGAAGCCGAAACCCAGCACGAAACCATTGCCTTCCTGACCAACGTGGCCGAGTATGTGGGTCCGGCCGCCCGCTATATCCATTACGGGATGACCTCATCCGACGTAATTGACACCTGCTTCTCGGTACAGCTAAAGGAGGCCGGTGAACTGATTTACCAGAAGTTGGAGGCCCTGCAGGGCATTCTAGCCAAGCAGGCCCTGCGCTACAAACACACACCCATTGTGGGACGAACCCACGGCGTGCATGCCGAGCCAACCACCTTCGGCCTTAAATTGGCCATTTGGTACAGCGAGGTGACACGCCATCTGGAACGGTTGGAGCGAGCCATCCGGGAAATTTCGGTGGGTAAAATTTCCGGTGCGGTGGGTACCTTTGCCCACCTGGACCCTTATGTGGAGGAATATGTTTGCCGACACCTGGGTCTGCAGCCGGCCCCTGCCTCTAATCAGATCATTCAGCGGGACCGTCATGCCGGCTTCATGGCCACCCTGGCTTTGATTGCCGCAACGCTGGAGAAAATCGCTTTGGAAGTGCGCCACTTGCAGCGCACCGAGGTGCTGGAAGTGGAAGAACCGTTTGCCAGCGGGCAAAAAGGCTCCTCGGCAATGCCCCACAAAAAAAATCCAGTGGTTTCGGAACGGATCAGCGGCATGGCTCGCTTGTTCCGGGGCTATGTGGAAGCTGCATTGGAGAACGTTCCCCTCTGGCATGAACGGGATATTTCCCACTCGTCGGTTGAACGGGTCATTTTTCCCGATGCCACCATTGCCTTATATTACATGTTGGACAAAGTTTGCTGGCTGGTGAACGGGCTGGTGGTTCACGAAGACCGCATGCAGGAAAACCTAAACCTTACCCGTGGGCTCATTTTCTCTCAGGCAGTGCTGCTCCAACTGGTCGAAAAAGGCCTCTCCAGGGAAGCCGCCTATCATCTGGTTCAGCGGAATGCACTCAGAGTCTGGGAGAAAAAATCCTCCCTGCTGGAGGAATTGAAAAACGACAGCGAGGTAATGCAGTATTTTAGCCCTGAGGAACTGGATGCTTTGTGCAATCTTGATCATCAATTGCGCCATGTGGACACGATTTTTAGAAGACTGGAACTGGATTAAAAATTGGAGGTGTTACAGTGGAAATCAAAGACGTGCTTGTAGATGGTAAAACCAAAAAGGTGTACAATACCGATCAATCCGACCAGGTAATCATTGAATACAAAGATACCCTGCCGGCAAAGTTCGAGCCCAAAAAGAAGAGTGCCAAAGGGAAAGGAGAGCTGGCTTGTGCCATTAGCGCCTTTCTGTTCGAATACCTAGAAAATTACAATGTACCCACCCACTTCCTACGCCGCAGGGATAATACCAGCATCGAGGCCAAGAAGCTGGACATGATTCCCATTACGGTTCACATCTGGAATCTGGCTACCAACAATCTGGCCAGTCGCTTCGGTCTGGAAGAGGGACAGCCGCTGGAATACCCGATCATCGAGTTTTATTTGAAGAATGTGGAACTCAACAACCCAATGATCAACGAATACCATGCCTATGCGCTGGGGCTGTGTGACCGAAAAGAATACACCAATTTGTTGCGTATTGCCACCAAGGTAAATGCCGTGCTGAAATCCTTTTTCGATCGCAAGCAACTGAAGCTGGCCTCCCTGCAACTGGAATTTGGACGCAGCGGCCATCAAGTGGTTCTGGGTGATGACATGTCTCCGGACACGCTGGAGCTGTGGGCGGTCAACGAGGATGGCAGCTATCGGGACCTAGGCTACCGGGGCATGAAGGACCTGAGCATTTATCAGGAAATCAAAAATCGGATTCTGGGTGAAAAGTAGAGTTTGATTATGGCACTCATTTCCAGAGACGGGAACGGTATTGTTTTTGGGACCCTGAGCGTGTTTTTTGCCACTGTGGTGCTGTGGCAATTGATCCGGCATCCCTTCTTCCTTTACGTGGCTGTTATTCTGGGTGTGTTTTCTCTATTTAACTTTTACTTTTTTCGCGACCCGGAGCGCCACATTCCAGACAATCCGCGCGCGGTTCTTTCCCCTGCAGATGGCAAGGTGCTGGAAGTGGTGGAAGAATTCGAACCGGAATACTTCCAAAAAAACAGCCAACGGATCAGCATCTTCTTGTCTGTGCTGGATGTCCATGTGAATCGATCCCCCATCGGGGGGCGGGTAGATTACTTTCGTTACAACCCGGGTAAGTTTCTGGTGGCCTACGCCCCCAAAGCCTCGCGGGAAAACGAGCACACCGCTATCGGCATCAGCAATGAGCGGGGGTATCGGGTCTTTTTCAAGCAAATTGCTGGACTGATTGCCCGGCGCATCGTCTGCCATTTGCGGGAGGGGCATCTGGTCCGGGCGGGCGAAAGAATCGGCATGATTCGCTATGGCAGCCGGGTGGATGTGTTTGTGCCCACCGAAGCCCGGGTACTGGTAAAGCGAGGCCAGCGCGTGCGGGCCGGCGAATCCATTCTAGCCACCTTTCTGGAAAATGGGAAAGAAAACATCTTCGAGGAAACCGTTCAGGAAGAACCGGTGGCCGATCTGGTCCTGGAATAGCATTCTGGAGCTAATAGGAATCGTTGAAAAGGAGTGGCCGAGTTCTTGAGAGTGCGCGCGTCGATTGTTCCCGGTTTTTTTACCATGGCCAACATGTTTTGTGGGTACCTGGCGGTTCTTCAAGTTTTCCGGGATCGGTTGACTACCGCCGCGTGGCTGATTATTGCCGCCGGCGTGCTGGACACACTGGATGGAAAACTGGCCCGGCTCACCAAAAGCGCCTCCCCATTCGGCGTCCAGTACGACTCACTGGCCGACGTCATCTCTTTCGGTTTCGCGCCATCCGTTCTGGCCTACGTGGTGTTCTTCCAGAGCTGGGGAAACATTGGGCTGTTCTTCAGCTTTTTACCCCTGGTGTTTGGGGCCATTCGCCTGGCCCGTTTCAATGTTCGATTGAAAGGATTCGACAAAAGCTTCTTCGAGGGTCTGCCTATTCCGGTGGCCGCAGTAACCATCGCCAGCTTTGTGATTTTTAATTTTTATTTCTGGGATGTATTGCGCTGGAAAAAAGTCTTCTTCCTTCTGGTATTGCTGGTTTCTCTGCTGATGATTTCCACCATTCGCTACGAAACCATGCCCAACTTTAAGCTCCAGTCCGATCCGGCCAATCGGATCAAAATTTTGCTGGTGTTGGTAGGAGGGCTATTGATTGTGCTGTTTCCCCACGAAACCTTTTTTCCGCTGGCCATTTTGTATGTGCTCTCCGGACCGGTGCGGGTGCTGTGGCCGGTTTTTTTTCCACAAACAGCCAAAGATAAACATCGCGAACAAGGGGATACTCCAAAACAATGAAAGCTCACGTTCATGTCCGTCTTAAACCCGGCATCCTGGACCCGCAAGGCAAGGCGGTGCAGCAGGCGCTTCACCACCTGGGATTCAGAGCTGTGGAATCGGTGAGAATCGGTAAACTGATTGAACTGGAAGTGGCTGCCGAGACGCGCGAAGAAGCCGAAGCCCTTGTCCAGCAGGCCTGTCAGAAGCTCCTGGCCAATCCGGTAATCGAAACGTACGACATTGAGTGGGTGGACGCATCGTGAAGAGCGCAGTGATTGTTTTCCCCGGGTCCAACTGCGATCGGGATGTGTTTCGGGCACTGGCACGGTTTGGTCTGAATCCGAGCTACGTGTGGCACAAAGAAACCAGTCTGGCCGGATTCGATCTGGTGGTTTTGCCGGGTGGATTTTCATACGGAGATTACTTGCGCGCCGGCGCCATTGCCCGCTTTTCCCCCATCATGCGGGAAGTGGTGCGGGTGGCCGAAAAGGGCATTCGTGTGCTGGGCATCTGCAATGGCTTCCAGATTCTTACCGAAGCCGGGCTGCTGCCCGGAGCGCTACTGCGCAATGCCCATCTTCGTTTTGTCTGCAAATACGTTTGGGTGCGGGTGGAGAACGCCTCGACCCCCTTTACGGCTGCGCTTGGCAAACAAAAAACGCTGAAAATTCCCATTGCTCATGGCGAGGGCAACTATTACGCAGACGCCGAAATCCTGGCTGAGCTGGAGGCCGGTAACCAAATTGTGTTTCGCTACGCCACGCCTGACGGACAGGTGAGCCCGGCTGCCAATCCTAATGGATCGGTAGCCAATATCGCTGGCATCATCAACCGAAAAGGTAATGTGTTGGGCATGATGCCTCACCCCGAGCGGGCGGTCGAGCCGCTGCTGGGATCGACCGATGGTCAATGGATTTTTCAATCCCTACTCAATACCAATTAAGGAGCAGCCCCATGCGCAGAACCAGCCTGGGATTTATTCTTCTGGTGGTGTTGTTGGGAGCAATGATTGGGGGTGCACTTGGAGAGGTTTTGGCGTTAATTTTACCGCAAGGGGTTGTACGGGAGTTTTTCTTGCGTGCAGCAGAGGTAAGCGTTGGACCGGCTGCCTTAAATTTGATCCTGGTGAAACTGACGCTGGGACTGGCGCTTAAAATAAATGTTATTAGCGTTCTGGGAATTTTCTTAGCATCTTATTTTTTGCGCTGGTACAGCCGTTAAATTGCTGTGCCCAAGGGATGCCCGAGTGTCCCAGCTGGATGCTGGATGTTCGGGCAAAACAGCAAAGCATTCGACCCCAACGTCGAAAGGAGTTTGCTATGTTTGGCATTGGACCCACTGAAATGATCGTCATCTTTCTCATCCTGCTGATCATGTTCGGCGCCAAGCGATTGCCGGAGTTGGCTCGCTCGCTGGGCCAATCGATCAAGGAATTTAAGCACGCCACACAGGGGCTGAAAGATGAGCTGGATGTCAACAAGATTGAGCCGCCAACAGGCCGACCCCTCAACACTCCCGGCAGCCAGTCTCATCCCGAGGCTGAGCAGAAACCAAAAGATTCTGCGCAAACCCAGGCCTGAAAGCGAAAACGGAAACGGTTAACATGACGGTTCAGGAAATCCATCGGCGTTTTGTTGCCGGCGAACTGTCGTTGGTGGAGCGCGTTGAGCAGTTTTTAAAGGCCATTGACCGGCAACAATTGCTGAATGCCTTTGTTGAAGTTTACCGCGAGGAGGCCCTGGCAAGGGCCCGGGCGCTGGAAATCCGGCGGGAAAAGGGTGAAGCCCTGGGTCCGCTGGCCGGTCTGGTGGTCGCCATCAAGGACAACATTTGCTATCAGGATCATGGGACCACCTGCGCCTCCCACATTCTAGAGGGATTCGTCTCTCCCTACAGCGCCACGGTGGTAAAAAAAATGCTGGCCGCCGATGCCGTCATCATCGGTCGCACCAACATGGACGAATTTGCCATGGGTTCGTCCAACGAGAATTCCTATTACGGCCCGGTCAAAAACCCCCACAACCCCGAATACGTCCCCGGCGGTTCCAGCGGGGGGTCGGCCGTAGCCGTGGCGGCTGGCATGGCCGATCTGGCCCTGGGTAGCGACACCGGCGGCTCCATTCGCCAGCCGGCCGCCTTCTGCGGGGTGGTGGGGCTGAAACCCACCTACGGGCTGGTCTCCCGCTACGGGCTGGTGGCCTTTGCCTCTTCGCTGGACCAAATCGGGCCCTTTGGCCGGACCGTGGCGGACGTGGCCTACTTTACCCCAACCTTTGCCGGCCACGACCCCTGCGATTCTACCTCGGTACCTTTTGAGATTCCAGACTACATTGCCCAGCTCAAGGACCTGCCTCAAAAGCTCACGATCGGCCTTCCCGAAGAATACTTTCAAGAAGGCATCGATCCGCAGGTGCGGGATCGGGTGATGGGTGCAGTAGAGGCGCTAAAAAAACAGGCTGGCATCACAGTGAAGCCGGTGCACCTGCCCCTCACAGATTACGCCATCGCCACCTACTACATTATCGCGACGGCCGAAGCCTCATCCAACCTGGCCCGGTACGATGGGGTGCGCTACGGATACCGTGCCCGGGAGGTGGAGGATTTGCAGGAAATGTACTTCCGAACCCGTAGCGAGGGCTTCGGCCGGGAAGTGAAGCGGCGCATCATGCTGGGGACTTTCGTGCTCTCGTCGGGGTACTACGAAGCCTACTACCGGAAGGCACAACAGGTTCGCCGGCTGATTAAAGAAGAATTCGACCGTGCGTTTCAGGAGGTGGATTTGCTGATTACCCCCACCTCCCCTACCCCGGCTTTTCGACTGGGTGAAAAGTTGGACGACCCTTTGAAGATGTACCTGTCGGATATTTACACGGTCACGGTCAATCTGGCCGGCATCTGCGCCCTCAGCATGCCCTGTGGAAGCACCGAACAGGGGCTGCCGGTAGGGCTACAGATTATCGGGGGGCCCTTTCAGGAAACCAGGCTGTTTCAGTGTGGTCACCTTTTGGAACAGCTCCTTGGCCCCTGAATGATCGCTATGGCACAGAGTTTACAACAGTGGCAAACGTTTTAGGAGAATTAACCTGGATTCAGAGCAACTGACGATGGAATACGAGGCAATCATCGGGCTGGAAGTTCACGCTCAGCTTCTTACCGATTCCAAAGTGTTCTGCGGCTGCAGCACCCGCTTTGGGGCAGAGCCCAACACTCAGACCTGTCCAGTATGCCTGGGTATGCCTGGCGTTCTCCCTGTGTTGAACAAGCGGGCGGTGGAATTTGCCATTCGCATGGGGCTGGCCACCAACTGCCGTATCGCCCGCTTCAGCCGGTTTGCACGAAAAAATTACTTTTATCCGGATTTGCCTAAAGGCTATCAGATTTCCCAGTACGAATTGCCCCTCTGCGAGGACGGTTCGGTGGAGATCGAGCTTGAGGATGGCAGCCGTAAAACCATCGGCATTATCCGCATTCACCTGGAGGAAGACGCCGGCAAATCCATTCACGACCCGGCCATTGCCGGAGAAGAAACCCTGACCGACCTAAACCGCTGTGGGGTGCCACTGATCGAAATTGTCAGCAAACCGGACCTGCGCAGTCCGCAGGAAGCTTACGCCTATTTGGTCCGCTTGAAGCAACTGGTGACCTACCTGGATATCTGCGACGGCAACATGGAAGAGGGAAGTCTGCGGTGCGATGCCAATGTGTCTGTCCGACCACGAGGCTCCCGTGAATTCGGCACGAAAACCGAAGTAAAAAACATGAACTCATTTCGCAATGTGGAACGGGCGCTGGCTTACGAGATCGATCGCCAGATTAAAGTGCTGAAATCGGGTGGAACGGTGGAACAGGAAACCCTGCTCTGGGATGCCGATGCTGGGGTGGCCAGAACCATGCGCAGTAAAGAGGAAGCGCACGACTACCGCTACTTTCCCGAACCGGACCTGGTCCCTTTAAACATTTCTGAAGCCTGGATTGAAGAAATCCGTTCCCAGCTCCCTGAACTGCCCCAGGCTAAGAAGCAGCGCTTCATGGAGCAGTACCAATTACGGGCTTACGATGCGGAGATTTTAACCAGCAGCAAAGAACTGGCCGATTACTACGAGGGGGTGGTCAGTCACTGTTCAGACTATCGTCTGGCCAGCAACTGGATAATGAGTGAAGTATTGGGTGTTTTGAACGAACAAAAAATTGACATCAAGCAGTTTCCTTTGGCCGCGGAACGTCTGGCCGAATTGTTAAATCTGATTGTCAAGAACACCATTAGCAATAATATCGCCAAAACCGTGTTCAAAAAAATGCTGGAAACCGGCCTGCCGGCTCCGGAGATTGTCGAGAAGGAAGGACTGGCCCAAATCAGCGATACCGCCGTCCTGGAAGAGATTGTGGACAAAGTGCTTGCCGAAAATCCCAAACAGGTGGAGCAGTACCTTTCCGGAAAGGAGAAAGTTTTTGGCTATTTTGTCGGCCAGGTCATGCGCGCCACCCGTGGAAAAGCCAATCCTGCAGAAGTAAATCGCATCTTAAGAAATAAGTTGTCCAACCGATAATACCTTTTGTTCCCCCCTTTCCGGCAATTCTACGGCGGGGGAACGCGCTATCTCGGAATGCTCCACCGCTTTTTTAGGCAGAGTCAACAAACCGGCGCTTTAGGCACAACAAGCGAGTTGAGGCCGACATGCCTGCCTCCAATATTTTAGTGGTCGAAGACGAGCCTCATATTTTAACCCTGATTGCTTCAGTTATCCAGATGCATCAGGCAGAGGCAAGCTTGGCCCCTAACGGCTCGCGCGCTCTGGTGTTGGCCCGGGAAACACCGTTCCTGGGAGCCATCGTGGATTTTTCCCTCCCCGATATGAGCGGCGTTGAAGTGGGCGCTCAACTCCTGGAAATTCAACCTCAGCTTGCCGGAAAGCTGCTCTACATCTCCGGTTTTGAGCCCACACCGGAAGAAAGAGCGGTAATGGCAGAGCAAGAAGCCGATTTCCTTGCCAAGCCTTTCGAACTAACCGCCATTCAGGCCGCCGTTGCCCGCCTGATTGGGAAGTAGCAATTCCCTTTTTCATTTTGTATATTCGTTTGTATATACAAAATGAACCGATCAGCCAATCGAAGAGGGCCTCATGGACAAGCCCCTGGAACCGTTCCGCATTAAGGCTGTCGAGCCGATTCAATTCCCTTCTCGAGAACAGCGTGAAGCGGTATTACACAATGCCGGGTTTAACCTGTTCAACATTCCTGCAGAAGCCGTTTTTATCGATCTGCTGACCGATTCAGGCACGTCGGCCATGAGCGACCACCAGTGGGCCGGGCTGATGCTGGGTGACGAGTCTTATGCCCAGTGCCGCAATTTTTTTCACCTTCAAGAAACGGTTCAGGAAGTCATGGGGTTTCCCATTGTCATTCCAACACACCAGGGGCGAGCAGCGGAACATCTTTTGTTTCAAACCCTGGTTAAACCGGGCGATGTGGTACCTAACAACATCCACTTCGATACCACCCGAGCCAATGTAGAATTCCGCCAAGCCGTGGCGCTGGATTGCGCCATCGATGAAACGTTTGATCCAGACAAAGAGCATCCCTTTAAAGGCAACATGGATCCGGCTAAACTTCGGGCGGCCATCGAGACCCATGGGGTGGAAAAAATTCCCCTGGTCATGCTCACCATAACCAACAACAGTGGGGGCGGGCAACCGGTTTCAATGGCCAATGTCCGAGAGATTGCCGGCATCTGCCGCCAGCATGGTTTGCCGCTGTTTTTGGACGCCGCCCGTTTTGCCGAAAATTGCTATTTCATCAAGCAGCGTGAGCCGGCCTACCGGGACAAATCAATCGCAGAAATCGCTCGGGAGCTGTTTTCCCTGGCCGATGGCTGCACCATGAGCGCCAAAAAAGACGCGCTGGTCAACATCGGAGGCTTTATTGCCCTGCGGGATGAGGCATTGGCCGGTCGTATTCGCAACTTCTTAATCCTGATGGAGGGCTTCCCAACCTATGGGGGGCTCGCCGGGCGCGACCTGGAAACCATGGCCCGTGGCCTTCGGGAAGTTCTGGACGAGCGTTACCTGGAATACCGGATCGGCCAAGTGCGCTACCTGGGCAATTTGCTGGAAACAGCAGGTATCCCTGTGTTGAAACCGTTTGGCGGGCACGCGGTGTATCTGAACGCCCTCCCATTTGCACCCCATTTGCCCAGGGCACAATTCCCCGGACAAGCTGTGGCGGTGGCACTTTATCGGGAAGGGGCCGTCCGTTCGGTGGAAATCGGCAGTCTCATGTTTGCCCGGCATAAACCAGGCAGCGAGGCATGGGAATTTCCGCGGCTGGAATTGGTGCGTCTGGCCATTCCCAGGCGCGTTTACACCACCTCCCACCTGGATTTTGTCGCCGAGACGGTGTACAAGATCTGGCAGAACCGCCAGCAGTTGCGCGGGCTTAGGCTGGTTTACGAACCACCTTTTTTGCGCCATTTCACCGCCCGGCTGGAAGAGCTGGACGTTGCCTGAGTGGAGACCGAGCGCCGCTTCCAGAATTTTCTCCTTTTTCCGCCAGAGACGTTTCATTTTTTCGCTTGAACCGGTTGCTGGGTCAAACCAACTTTGGACTTCAATAATGAAGTAGCGGGACAATTTGCCCCTGCAATCATCTGAAAACGGAACATTGAATACCGGATTGCTGAATGTCCGCGGCCATCCATGAGGAAAGCTGGAGTCGTTTGCATCCTTTGCCCCGGGCATTTTACCACCGGGACACGGTAACCGTAGCCCAGGAACTGCTGGGTTGCTACTTGGTAAGACGGCTGGGCGGAGAATTGTTGATTGGGCGAATCGTAGAAACCGAAGCCTATGTGGGTGAATCCGATCCAGCCTGCCACGCCGCCCGGGGTAAAACGGCCCGTAATGCGGTCATGTACGGCCCACCTGGCTACGCTTACGTGTATTTTATTTACGGAATGTACTACTGCCTAAATGCTGTAACCGAAAGGGAAGGTTTTCCCGCGGCGGTGTTAATTCGGGCTCTGGAACCGGTTGCTGGCCTGGAGACCATGAAGCGATTGCGCCGTACCAGCCGTGTGGAAAATCTGACCAATGGTCCAGGGAAATTGTGCCAGGCGATGGCCATCGACCGGGAGCTAAACGGTGCCGATCTTTGTGGTAGCGATCTTGTGGTAGTGCCTGGCAATCGGATTGAAGCCACTAAAATCCTAGCTACGCCCCGAATCGGCATTCGGGAGGGAACCGAACATTTGTGGCGTTTTTTACTGGCCGGTAACCCCTGGGTTTCTCATGCCCGGCCTTCCCGAAAGCCTCAATGATGCTGCTCGGCCGGCTTCAGCTCAATCCGAACCCGCTGAATTTGTCGCCGGGTGGCCCGCGTTATCACAAACCGAACCCCGCGATAATCGAACACTTCGTCCCGTTTGGGAATATGGCCAAGCTGGTTCAGCAAAAAACCCGCCAAGGTCTCGTAGTCTCCTTCAGGAAGGTCCAGATTTAACGCTTCGTTTAGTTCTTCAATCTCAATCATGGCGTTCACCGAGTACACCTGATCGCCCAGCCTGCGGATCATGACTTCCGTCTCGTCGTGCTCGTCGGTGATCTCGCCGAACAAATGTTCCAGTAAATCCTCAATGGTGACAAGACCGGCCGTTCCACCGTATTCGTCAATCACAATAGCCATGCCCATGTTTTTTTCTCTCAACTCCTGGAGCAGTTCGGAAACCCGCTTGGTTTCAGGCACAAACAGTACTTCGCGTAAGATATCTGAAATGCGTTGGGGATGTTTGAAAAGGTCCTTTACATGAACAATGCCGACAATATTATCCAACCGCTCGCGAAACACCGGCAGGCGGGTAAAACCATGCTTTCGAAACACCTGAATGAGTTCTCTAATGGGCATGTCTTCGGGAACGGCCACCATTTGTGTTCTGGGCACCATAATGTCCCGAACGCGCAGATTGCGCCATTCCAGTGCGCGGGAGATCAGTTCTCCTTCTTCTTCCTGGGAGCGAGGAAGCGAGCTCTGGGTTTCCTGTAGAAGCACTTCAATGTCCCTGCGGGTAAAAAACTCCTTCAGCTCGGTGGATTGATGCCCCAGCAGGCCAAGTAACAATTCGGAAATTCGGCTAACCAGGAAGATGACCGGTAAGAACAGGTAATAGAACAATTGAAGAGGCAAAGAAATGTAACGGGCCAGCCAGTCGGCAAGGCTGCGAAACAGCGTTTTGGGAAAGATTTCTCCGAAGATCAGGGTAAGAGAAAAAACCACGATCCAGCCCACCCCCGGCCCCAGCTTGAGCACGTCATAAAAATAAACGGTAGCAAAGGAAGCAAAGGCAATGTTAGCAATATTGTTGCCAACCAGAGTGGTGTAGAGGAAAATTTCCGGTTTTTCCAGAAAGCGATGTACCAGCGTAGCAAAGGGCAAATTACGCCGGCGCCACAACTCCACCCGAACGCGATTGACCGAAACCAGTGCGGTTTCCGTACCGGAAAAGTAGAAGGACAGGGCCAGGGCAATCAGGCTAACAATCAGGTAGAACATTCGTCTCTGTCTTCCGGTTTAAGTCTTGCCAACAGGGTCGCATCCAGCAGTCGCATGGCAATTTACCGCCGTCGCACTAAATTTCGCGGGTTAATTCTACAAACCGCCGATAAGGGATGGCTGTCCAACTTTCCGCCTGGAGGGCACCATTGGCCATACTGATCATGGATACTTTGGCCGCGGTTTCCTCGTCCGGGGCTTCGTAAATGTCCAGAAAATCGTAGGGTCCCAGTAAGGCGTAGTGAGCCAAAAACCTCACCTGAGGGCACTTTTTTTTCACTTGATCAAGCCAATCCCGGCCCAGTTCCGCCCGGGCACGCATCTGCCGTGCAGCCTCCGGAGCTAATTTAGTCATCAGCACAAATGTGGGCATGGCCTAACCTCCTTTAATTGACTCGTTTGCCAATTGCTGGTTAAATATAACACACAAATTACCTTTCCGCTATTTGTCCTCGATGCGCCGTTTCAATCAAATACCTGTGGCCTTGCAAAAAAAATGCTGTTGAAAGTAAATTGCAGTGCGCTTCAGGACGATTATTTTTTCCTGAACAAAGCATTTCTGTAAGCCCTCGTATCGTTCAAGGGTTACCTCTGGCCGGAGCAACGAAAATATGGTCTCTGGCTTTCAAACATGGGCAGTAAAAAAGGAGGACCTGAAAATGACCTACCAACCCCGTTCTATTGCCCGGATGGTAAAAGACGAGCAACAATTAATTGGTGAAATGGTTTCCCAACTCAAAACGACATTAAACCAGGTGCCTGAAAATGCCGAGTTTCATAATTGGAAAGTGGCCTTTCTACTTCAGTTGCGGGACTTCATGAATCAGCTCCAAAAGCATTTCGATCTGGAAGAGGACTCGGTTTTTATCGAAGAAATTATCCGTCTTGCTCCTCATCATAAAACCACTCTGGATCGCTTCTTAAAAGCCCATCAGGATTTAATTGAGCAGCTGGAATCGATCATTGGGGATTTAAAAAATGCCCAGGCGCGGGAGGCGCTGACAGCGCGGCAAATCCCCAATCGCCTGTTTTCCCTAATGCAACAGGTTCTGGAACATGAAACTGAAGAACGCCGGCTTTTGCAGGAGGTTTACTACCAAGAATTTGGGGCGGCCGATTGATAAAGTGCAGGCCTTTTGCACCCTGCCACAACGTAGAGGAGCCAACCGCTACATGGGGGAAAGAGCGACTTGCACCTTTCCTTTGTTTTCCTGCCCCGTTAAGGCGTTTCTACTCTCACCATCACTTTGAACTTGCTTTTTGTCCTGAAGGGCTAGGGTTAGCCATCCTAGCTCGTTTCGTCCAGAATTAGCTGCAGCCCATCACGCTTGCCCCGAAAGGTACAGAGGAATGTGGAAATCTTTGCACCTAAAGGTCCCCACGATCAGGCAAGCCACAGAGATCCGGGCACCCCAAGCCTATGGCGTTCCCATCCTCCAAGTCCCCATCACCCATCTCTGCAGTCCCCCTCAAATACCAATTTCGATAATGATTGTTGAATCAGTGGCGCCAGTCACATGGCTCTCCAAAAACATAGCCATTTAAGAGAAAACCCAAAAACTTGCATTGACTGGTGTACATCAATAAAGCGCCCGTAGAGCCGTTCTTTTTCTACAAAATACAGCGGTTTTTTCAATTATTAGAACCTTTTTCAATGGCAATCATTTAAACAAAAGCCAATCTTTTGCATCTGAACAACTTGAAAAATCACGGACAGGTAAAGGAGTCTTGCCTGGTATTCTGCTTAAGCTAGTTTTTGAGTTTGACTTTGCATTAAAGTGTTTGGTGAACAAAACAAGGGAGATTCACCATGGGAAGGCCGGGTTTTTATTTCATTTTAATTGTCTGCGGAATGGTACTTGTAGGATGCGACACCAGCAAAAATCCAGTGGGAGAAACGACAACTCCGGACGATTTCGCATTATTTTTTAAGGTAGGTACAGAATGGATCTATGAGCTTGCCGATACCACCGCCAATCTTTATCGGAGATCATTCGTGGTGAGCAAGGACACCCTCAGCATATTAGTTCGAGAAGAGATACCGCTGGAGGGCTGCGATAGAGCAGTCCGCTGGGTTATCTTTCGCAATGGAGAAGCGGACTCCATGGTGGTTTGCCAGCAAGGTGATTCTGCCATATTATTCTTTCGGGAAGACCGGTTCGGGCGACATCTGTGGTTGCGTTTCCCTTTTCCACTTCTTCCGGGAAGAACCTGGGCAGGCGATTTTGCAGATTACAGCATAGATCGGGTAAGCCGGCTGGAATTACCATCTGGAGAGTTTTTCAATGTGATCCGGGTCAAGGAAATTGAACGGCAGGGCAATTCTGCAGGTTTCAACGCCTATTACCTGGATCCTCGGTTTGGAATCCTCAAGTTTTACTGGGGAACAATTGTTACCCTCTTTGAGGTTAATCATTTGATCTCCTGGGATTTTTTAAAGAAAAAGGATTAACCTTCCGGGCATAAGCACTGCGCTGCCCCTGGATACGAGTCATGTGGGTTGGTTCATGGGCCTTCATTTCCGGGAGCCCTCCAGCCATAAAATTGAATCATCGAAAAGAAATGTACCACCAACATGGCTTCTTCCCTCACCACCGGATGCGAACAGAGGTACGATCTTTACCTCAGGTGACATCAAATGGGGGCTGCCGCCGTTCAAAAGAAGGCCAAAGGCGGCGCTGTTTTTCCAGAAACGCAGCAGCGGCATGCTTTTACTTTTTCAAAATACGATTTAGATTTAAAGGACATCCCCTACCGCGCGGTTCAGAAAGGTGAGTTTGTACCCGGGGCCGGACTCGAACCGGCACGTCCCAGAAGGGACAAGGGATTTTAAGTCCCTTGCGTCTACCAATTCCGCCACCCGGGCAAAATAAAATATCCCGCCGCAGCGGGATTTAAAATCTTGAGCGGGAGACGGGACTCGAACCCGCGACCCTAACCTTGGCAAGGTTATGCTCTACCAACTGAGCTACTCCCGCATCAGAGCGAGCAAAATATAATATGCTGAACATGGGCTGTCAAGACGTTTGAAATTTCCTCCAACCCTTCAATTTAGATGATCCACAGGGTGGTAAGTTCCCGCCGATGTTGCATTCAGAATCTTATTTCCCGGCGGCTAATCCACTGGTCCGAATGCTTTTTCGGCCATCCTGGATCAACTTTTCCACCAGCTCGGCGTAACCCATTTTGCTTCGGTAAGAGAGGAAGGTGACCAACATGGGTAAATTGACCCCGCTAACCAGCTCCACACCGGGATTCTGGTGGCAAATTTGCATGCCGATCCGCCAGCAACTACCGCCCCAAAGATCCACCAGCAGCACAGGGCGATCCGGGGCGAGGCGATCCAGCAGCTCCTGCACGTGGCCCTTGAGAACAGCCGCATCTACCCGGGAATTGGAAAAGGCAAATAATGCCTCCTGGGGCCCCACAATGCCCTGCGCGGTGCTTGCCAGCTCCTGAGCCAGTTGGCCGTGACAGATCAGTACAGCGTAAGTCATTATTCAAAATCCTTATCCAGAAAATCTCGCATTTTCAGTTGCATGAGATGTTGGCGCTCTTTGCGTTTCATCTGCTCAATGAGGCGCTGGTTAAATTCCTCCGGGGTGTGATGGCCGTAGATGCGCAGCAATTGATTCAAAGCTATGGTTTCGGCAATCACGGTAATGTTTTTCCCCGGATTAATGGGCAGGACAACCAGCGGGATTTCCACGCCCAAGATGTTGGTGGTCTGGTGATCCAGGCCGGTGCGATCGTAATCCTCGTTGGGGTTAAAATCCACCAGGTGTACTTCCACTTCCACCCGCTTGTGCACCCTAACCGCCCGAATGCCGAACATGCTGCGCACATCCAGCAAACCCAGGCCGCGTATTTCCAGATGATGTTCGGCAATTTCCCGGCCTTCGCCCATCAGGATTTCTTCGGCTTTCTTGGTAATGATCACCACGTCGTCCGCTACCAGGCGATGTCCTCTTTCCACCAGGTCCAGGGCGATTTCACTTTTTCCAATACCGCTACGCCCGGTAAACAAAAGACCAATGCCGTAAACATCCACCAGCGTGCCGTGAACCGTGGTTCGAGGTGCAAACTGGTGTTGTACATAATCGCTAAGCAGGTGCATGAAAATGGTGGTGGCCAAACTGGTGCGGAACACGCAAATGTAACGCCGATCGGCAATTTCCAGCAATTCCCGGGGCGGCTCATTAGAATCGGTAACGAAAATGCAGGGGATTTCAAACTGCAGGACACGCTCCAGGGATTCGCGGCGCTTTTTTGGCGAAAGGCTGCGCAGGTAACGGATTTCGGTGTTGCCTAAAATTTGAATGCGATTGTAGGTAAACAGCTCGATAAAGCCTGCCAGTGCCAAACCGGGACGGTGCAGATCCGGTTCCTCGATTTTGCGCTGCAAACCGGTTTCAGAATTGAGCAGCTCCAGTTTCAGTTGTTTTTTGCAGTCCCGGTAAAGCTTCTCTACACTGAGGGATTGTTTGAACATGATACCGGTACCTTTTTTTAATTAATTTAGTCCGTTTTCCCTCCACCAACAACCCTTTAATGCCGCACTGTTTAAAAGGCTCCCCCGTGGATTTACTTTGGCTCAATAGCCGCCATACTCATCTATTAAACGCGAAGAAAAAAGGCAGCCCTGAAATGCACCGCACAGGTCTGCCTTTTCGTTTCTAGTTGCTGGATCAGGCCGGAGAGCTGCGTTTTTGCGCCCTTTGTCGGCTCGGTTACTGTCCCCTGGCCTGGCGAATTTGTTCACGAATTCGCTGCTTAAGCCGCTTCAAATAGCGCTTCCGCCGTTTCCGTTTTTCCCGTTCATTGTACCGCTTACCCATCTTACCGCTCTCCTTTTTATTTAACCTTGCGTTTTAGGGGCTGTCTACCCCCGGGTTGGTGGGTGAGTTGACTTAAGTCCTGTGCAAGTGAAACAGTGATTTGCATTATAATACAGCATTCAAACCTTTTTGGACAACCTCGTTTTGGTCACCTGGAAAATTTTACTGCTCGGTTAACTTTTTCCGAACCAGTCGAAAAAACGCTTCTACTGAATGGACTCGGGGTCCTTTCCAGTTTCGGTTCCAGGGCCGATCCAAACACACGGCCAGCCGGCCGGTCCGGGCAAACCGTTCCAGGTTGTCGTCAAAGTCGTCCAGTAGAGCAAATCCCGGCACGGTTTCTTTATCCGCCCTCACATGAACCTCTGCGGTGGCGACCCGATGCTTGCCCAGCCAGAGGAAAGTTGGCGCTCTACCCTGCGGAGGCTGGGCGGTAACCACCACAATGTGAAAGTGCTTTTCCCAGCGCGCCAGTGCTTCCAGCGCTCCCGGATACGGGGGTGCGGTGGTTAAAATCTCCTCGGCATGGGTTTCGTCCATGAACGGGTAAATCTTTTCCCCGATGGGAAAAAATGCTTCCAGATTGCGCGAGGTAATTTCCTGAACAGCATGGCCGGGGAAATGATTTTGATAGACCCGCTTCAGGCCGGTGACAAAATCCCGAACGACACCATCCAGATCCACCAGCACCCGAATTTTCCCTGAAGCGTCGATCGCCGATTCTGGCAAGCGGCTGGCGTCGCTCATCAGTACCCCTCAGCAGCGGCCATCTACCGGTCAATTACCGATTCGGCATTGTCCACCGCAATCACGTCGCCATTAATCCACTGGGCCTCCGGGCGGCTGAGCAGGGCAATCACGTTGGCCACATCCTGGGGTGTGGTAAGGCGCCCCGCCGGATTGCGCCGTTTGGCCGCCTGGACCATGGCCTCATGCCCGGGAATTTTGCGCAAAGCCGGCGTATCGGTTACCCCGGCTTTAATGGCGTTGCAGGTTGCGCCAACCGGCCCCAGCTCCAGCGCCAGTTGCCGAATATGAGCCTCCAGGGCTGCCTTAGCCGCTGAAACCGCCCCGTAATAGGGAACTACGGTGGTACTGCCATGGCTGGTCATAGCAAAAATGCGACTCCCACGGCCAAGTAATTTCGCCCAGTACAACTCCTGCACCCAGTACACCAGCGAGTGTGCCATGACGTCCATGGTCATGATCACATTGGACCGGCTCAGGGCTGCAGCTGGTGTTTCTTCAATAAAGGGCTTCAGCGTGCCAAAGGCCAGGCTGTGTAACACAACACCCAGATGGTGGCCTTCCGGCACCCGCTGGCGAATGTCCTGCACCGTGGCCCGGCGTTTTTCCTCGTCAGCTGCATTGATGTTGTAAAACACCGCCTCCCGTCCATGGTTCTTAATCTGCTCAATAACCGCTTCTACCTGGGGCATGGTGGCCTTTCGGTCCAGATGAACGCCAAAAATGTCGAACCCTTCCTCGGCCAACCGAATGGCTGTTGCAGCGCCGAAGCCGCTACTGCTTCCTAAAATAAGAGCATATTTTCCTTTCTCGCTCATAGCTGCTCCTTTCCACACATAGTTCAACCTGAACGGGATTTCGGCCGTTTCCCAATCAAACGGCAAAATTTACAGAAGGGAGGGTGATTATCAAACGCCAAAATTGGCTTTGCCGGCCCGGGAGGCCGACCGGTTCAAAAGGCAAAAGAAATACCCACATGGAACTCACCCTTTCCCTCCCCGGGCTCCGGAAACCACTTGCGACCATAGTCAAAGCGAAACGGCCCCAGGGGTGTCATCAGGGCGATGCCGCTGCCGCTGGAGACTTTGATGTCGGAAATCCGAAAATCCCCCACCCCACGCCACACATTACCGGCATCGGTAAATACAGTGCCGTAAAACAGCCAGAAGAGGGGGATGCGCAGTTCCACATTACCCAACACCATTAATTTCCCGCCACTGGCAACCGAGGGGTCGCCAGGTTCCTTGGGTCCCAGAGAGCGCTCCGGGTAGCCCCGAACCGAAGAGGAACCTCCCAGATAAAAGCGCTCCAGCACAGGAATCTGCCCGTTTCTGGCAAAATCCAGAATAATGCCGCCCCGGATTCGGGAAGCCAGCGTCCAACGCGGTTGGAGCCGAAACGGCTGGTAGCGGCTCCACTGAAAGACCATTCGGGTGAAGCGATTTTGCACGTCGCCTCCAGTGACCGGACTCCGCGACGTGGAAACAGCCAGCTTGTTTTGAAATTCGAGCACGTAACCCTGGGTGGGATTTAGGAAATTGTCTCGTTTATCCCTAATAAAGGTGGAGGTTACCGAGTACACTTTGTCCTGTCCCTGAGGCAGCAGGGCCAGCGAGTCCGTGCGTACATCCTGAAAGGAAAAGGTTTCGGTTAGTTGCCAGTGATTGGAAAATTCGTGGGTGACTTTGGCCAGACCGGTAAAGGAAGAGTATCGGGCCAGGGTGCGCGCAAAGTTAACCCGTTCGTAAAACACCTGCACAATTAAGGGGGTATGCAGAATAAACAGCCAGGGCTGGACGTAAGTCATTTGAAACTTGTTGCGCAAATTTTCCAAAGATCGACTAGTAAAATCGAACCGATAGGAAGGCACCGCACTCACATTCAGGCTCCGCCCGGACCCAAACAGGTTTCGATGTCCCCCTTCCAGAGTAATGTCGAACGTGCTGCCACTGGTCCCACCGTAATCGGTCACCTGCTCGTAGCTCACACCAAAGCGCACACCAACCCAGGCCGGTCGCTTTTCCTGAACGTTAATCACCAGGGTCACCACCGAGCGGGACGTGTCGCTGGGAATCAGGTTGATGCTGACCAGTTGGAAGAGGCCGGTGGAGTAGATGTTGCTCTGGGTGTTTTCGATTTTTGACTTGGAGTACACTTCGCCCGGGTGAATTTGCAGTTCCCGCCTCACCACGTATTCTTTAGCCAAACGCAGGCCCTGAATACGAATCTCCCCAATAAATACGGTTTCGTTCTCATCGATGTTCAGATTCAGAATAATCAGGGAATCCTGCACAGTTTGGCGTTCCGGCTTTAAAATGACGTAAGGCTTTCCGTGGTCCATATAGTAAGCTTCAATCTGGTTCAGGCCCTCTTCGATCAGCGGAACCCGGTAGGGCTGGCCGTCTTGTACAGGGATCATCTTACGTAGTTTCTCATCGGAAACAATGGTGTTACCCACAAAGCGCACTGCCTTCAGAAAATAACGGCGTCCTTCTCGAATGGTGAATTGAACAAATACCACATCCCCTTTGCGTTTGAAATCGGCAGAAACAAAAACGTCCAGAAAACCTTCCCGCTGGTAAAAATTGGTCAGCCGTATTTGATCCAACCGGATAAATCGGATGTCGAATTTGTCGCCTTTGTGCGTATTGAGCAGGCTTTTCAAATGTCCGGTAGAAAAAGCGTGGTTGCCCAGGATTTCTACCTTGCGGATTTCCAGGTTGGTGGCGGCTGCCCCGGCCAGGCCCAGCCACACCAGCAGCAAACTTAGTAAAATTAGCGGTGATTTAAAACTCATAGCGCCAGCTGATGTCCAGTTTAACCCGATCGCTGCGTTCGGCCAGTCTTTCGTAAAGCGTAGAAATGGTAAAGCCACGGCTCAACCGGTATTCCAGGTAAATCTGGTTTCCTGCTTCCCAGTTCAGCTGAGGCGAGGGAACACGGCTGTTGCCCAGCGCGGTTTTAAATTCCAGATATAAGGACGGGGTCAGGTATTTGCCCAAAGCCAGCCGGCTGGATTGATTGAGTCGCCTGCTCTGAAAGGCGCTGTAGCTTTCGATGCGCACCTCGTCCAGCCCGATAAAATGCCGCGCTTCCCGTTCGATGAGGGCGGCGGCTGTCTGGTAGAGGACCTCCTGCCCCTTGGAGAGCAGAACGTCCTGCCCGGAAGCCCCCAGCTGGTCGAAAGGCACGCCGAACATCAATAGCGCCATCTGGTCCTTGACGTCGGTGTAGGGCAATTCCTGATTGGTTCGGGCATCCCAAATGCGAATTTCCTTTTGGGGATTGTTTAGTTTGCCCCGAACGGTCAGATCGAACACCAGCCCATATTTACGGCGCTGGGCAAAGATTTCGATTTCCGGCACCTCTTTGGGATTGACAAATTCAATCTTGCCACTCTGGATATCGAACTGTTCGATCTGGACAAAATAGGTTCCCTTTCTGATCAACAACACCCCCAGCATTTCAATCGGTTCCCGGGGTAGCTTGGTCACCCGCAGGTCTCCGGAAAGCTGAATGTCGAATGAATTAAAAGGGGTTTGGCTACGAACAAAGAAATTACCCGGTATTTCCAGTTCCAGAGCGTATTGGAGAAAAGGCGGCTGTTCGCGCACCTCCGAGCTAAGCAGAACGTTTTTCTCCGATTCGCTGAAATCCACGTCCACCTCGCCCTCTTCCACACGCACTTTACCGGTTATTTTGATAGTGTCCTGGCCGGTAATGCGCAGGGCATCGGAAGAAAGCAGCAAGCGGACGTTCTCCACAAAATAGTTAACGTAGGCTTCTTTTAGGCGGAGGGTCAGGTCGAATCTGGGCCGTAACAGGTGGCGCACGTTCATTCTTCCGGTCAGTTCCACTTCCCCCACCGGACGCCGGGCACCCAACAGCGAGGCAATGGGCGAAGTGAAAAGGCGAACAAACTTGCGAAAAAAACTGCCACCGCCGCTCCTTTTCCGGGAAACCCCTTGAAAACGCTCCACATTTAACCAGCCTGTTTCGTCCACACTGGCCTTCACGCTCAGTTCACGGATGGGATTTTCCAGCCTGGATAGGTAGAGCACGCCATCCTCAATATTAACTTCGCCTTTCAGCACCTGAGGATCGGTAATTTGGCCTCCCAGCCACAGATCGGCCTGGATCTGTCCTAAAATCCGGTCCACGTCGGGTAAAAACACGTTGAGGAAGTTGACACTATCCTCTTGAATCACCACATGGGCCTTAAATCGGGGATCAGCAAACAGTTGCCCAGGGTGGTCCAGGTCCCAGTGAATGGTTTTGTACCCATTGACCAGTAACTCGGTGTCCATAAAGTTGATTTGACCAAAATCCAGGAGAATGCGGTTACTATTAAACCTGCCATCCAGGTGAGCCCTGGGAAAGCGGTATTCCCGAACCTGAAGCTGATGGACATCCAGTAGAAAGCGACCCAACGGGTTACTTAGTTTTCCTTCCAACTCAATGGAGCCGTCCAGCCGGCCCTTCAAAGGATAATTAACAGTAAATAAGAATAGGTAAGGCTCCACCTGCAAGGAGTCCATTTCTACCTTCAACTGGAGGGGGATCGCTGGGTCCAGGTGCCAATGTTTCTGTCCTTTTAGGTGGATTAAGCTTGCCGAGCCGCTAGCCAGCAGTCGCGCACCCTCCAGACCCGTGAAGGCAAATTCTTCGAGAGTCAATTGCTGTTTTACCACTCCCAGTCGCACATGAACCCGGCCCAGAAAATGCTGGTCCAGAGCCAGGTCTCGAACCCAGAATTCTAAATTCCCCTGGGGATGGCTCAATACGCCCGCCAGTTCGAAACGCGCGTCCAACTCCCCAGCCAAGGCGTATTTCCAATTAATAAACTGGTTAAAAGGCGCCAGGCGAACCTGACGGATTTCTCCCTCCAGCTCCGATTCACCGTACATATCCACAAATCCATGCAACGACACGGTGCCTTGACCGGTGGTCTCCAATTGCATTCGGGAAAAATGAAGCCGCTTGTTGGCATAATTAAGCACCACAAAACCACTGTTCTGCACCTGGTAGGCTTGGTAGCGAAACAAAAAATCGCTCAACACCAGTTCCAGAGAATCACCCAGAATTTGCAGCTGTCCGCGAGTAAAGATGGTGTTGTTGTGGCTTTTAAACTGGACGGTGTCAATCTCCAATACATTCTGGTACACCCGGAAGAGTGCTCGTCCTTCGGTGATGGGCATGGCCCTCAGGCGACCAGCAGCCAGACGGAGGTTCAGCACCCCCTCTCGGCGGCCTAATACTTGCTTCACATCAACCTGTCCTTTAACCCCAAACACAGTCAGTTCCGGTGCCGTAAGGGTGTCCAATTGCAGCCTGGCCTGAAGGTCGGGATTTCGTAGAGGGCCGGATACGGTAACGTCCAGAGCACCAATGCCGCCTAGGGTGCCCCACCCCAGACGGGTGAACAAGGTATCCAGCCGATTGTGTTCTGTAGTTAGGGTAGCCTGAAGTTGACCCTGGGGGGAGAGATTTCCTTTTAAGTAGAACACCGATCCGGGACCGACCACCACGCGGGACGGCTGCACAAACCGCCAGTTACCCTGTCTGGCCACCAGCGTCAACTTCAGGCTATCCAACCGTACTTTTCCAGCCTGAAAACCCTGTAGCCATAGGTCCCCCTCACCTGAAATGCGGCTCAATTGCCAGGTGTCGAATTGGAGTTTGAGCCGGCCGTTCATCCGGGTTACCTCTCTACCCAGCCCCAGCTTGTGCAAATCCAGTCTGGAAAATCGCAAGTCTGCGGCATTGCGCGAGGAAGTAGAAAAGAGAACCTTCCCGTAAAGGCGGCCGAAGTTACCGGCCAGTTCCACTTCCTCAAGCCGATACTCGCCCCGGTCTTTCCGGTACCAGGTGTGGAAGCGCTGGATGCGAAGCCCATCCAGGTGGGCGCTGAGAAACAGTTCCCCCCGATACGCATCCGGCCTGCCCATAAAGCTGCCGTAAACTGTAACCCTTCCCTGCCGGTAGGGCAATTGAGGGAATAACTGGCGAAGCAAGGATAAATCCAGCGAGCTGGTGTCGGCAAAAAGGAAAAAGCGCAGGCGAGGGTAAAACTCTACTTCTCCGTGCCCGACCAGTTTCCCCTGACTGAAGCGTGCTTCGAACTGATTGAGCGTCACGCGCTTTCTGGTTCCAATCAGAGAAAAGGACACATCTTCCAGCACTGCGGGGTGCCCGGCCCAGCGTGCTTTGAGGTAACGAGGCTTAATTTCCACTCGATCTCGAGACAACAGAACGGCCAGTTCCAGCTGAATGTCCTCGAACACCTCCCGGTGCGCTGAATCCTGGACAGTCAGCCGTCCATTGTGTACAACAATTCGCTTTAAGGATACAAAAGGCAGGCGCTCCAAAACTCGATATAGCTCCATAGTATCCAGCGGCGCCGAAACGGGTTCGCCGGGACTTTCCTTTTCTCCGGACGAACTAAGTTTTACACTAGGGTTGAGCAAAACGATGGATTGAAAAGCCAGCCGTTTCTGGAGCAAATCGGAGAACCGATAATGTAACTGGACCAGAGGCACCTCCACCGTATCCGTCTTGGTGGCAACAAAAAGATTACGCACCTCCAAGCCGGTGAATGGATTTCCAGAAATGTCCTCGAAGCGAACCGTGAGGTGATGATCTACCAGAAGGTCCACCAGCCGGCCGACCCCGCGATCGATGACCGATGTGTAGCGGTACATAAACACCAGGGTCAGAAAAACAATCACGATAAACACTAATCCACCAAGTGCGGCACCAATGAGGATCCGAAATCTTTTGCCCTCTCTTACTGTAGTGTCTTTTTCCATCAGTTGGCTGCTGCGCCCTTCAGTAATGCACCATTCTTATTTCTGCTTCGGCTGCATATCCCAGTTAGATTCAAACGCCACAGTCTGGAAAAGTATTCCTCAAATTGTTCAAAAGGCCTTTTCAAGTCAACTGGGGGATCATAAAAAAAAAGGCGACCCCCTGAATGGAGATCGCCGGCAATACGAAGCGCGAGCTTTTTTTCACTCAAGCTTTGAAAATTTTCTCGCGGTGGTGGTTCACATTCTCGGTGGCGTTTCTGGTATCCACCACCAGCTGCGCATGTTCCACGATCATGTCCCAGTCGTAGCTGGAATGGTCGGTGGCAATCAGCACCGCATCGTAAGCGTTCAAGTTTTCCGGGGTCAGCGGCACGCTGCTTTTCTCGAAATCGTAGTGCCGGGTGGGCCCCAGTTTGGGAATGAACGGATCGTTGTAATCCACCTGCGCCCCTTTTTCGGTGAGGATTTCCATCAACTTCAGCGAAGGGGATTCGCGGAGATCGTCCACATCCTTTTTGTACGCCAGGCCCAGGACCAGAATGCGAGCTCCGTTAATGCTTTTTTTCTGAGTATTAAGGGCATCGGCCACTTTGGAAACCACGAAATAGGGCATCGAGGTGTTCACCTCGCCGGCCAGTTCAATAAACCGGGTATTGATGTCGTATTCCCGAGCTTTCCAAGTCAGGTAAAACGGGTCGATGGGGATGCAATGCCCGCCAAGGCCCGGTCC
>RFHE01000243.1 GCA_003696445.1 Calditrichota bacterium
ACAAGGGCAACGCCGGTTCAAACCGCCATTGCCGGTCGCAAGCAGGTGAAAGCCTGCGCCGAAGGCAATGAATCGGGGAAATGGCACAAGCTGTGCCGCCGGGCACCTTGGCGGGAACCAAACACCGCTTTACAGACACCATCTTTCCCAGGACTTCCCAAGAAGTCCTCGGAAAGGAAGCAGAGATGAGGACTGAAAACAAAGGCCGGATTTCGGATGCAAGACTGCAGAATTAACGGCGGAAAGTCCGGTTTGTGTTTTTGAATCGGCTTCGCTCAGCTCCCGGAGGCCTTTTCAGCAACCTGGGCCTGCTGTGCCGGTTGCCCCACTGCGCAGAACTTTCCCTGCCAGAGATCGTGTTCGAGCAGATAGCGTTCGATTTCGCGCTGGACCACATCGGCCCGCACCCCCCAGATGGGACCGATCAGATGGCGGGGATGGGTTTCGCCCACCAACCGCTGAATTTTAATATCCGGTCGGAGCCGGGCCAGAAAGGCCGCCACCAGCTCGATGTACTCCCGGTATTTGAGCAGGGGAAACGGATTTCTGGCATACTGATGGGCCAGAATGGTTTTTTTGACCACATGCAGGTGGTGGATTTTCAGCGAGTCGATGGGATATCGCGAGAGTACGCTGGCGGTCTGCAGCATCTGCTCCCGGCTTTCGCCTGGCAGCCCCAGGATTATGTGGGTGCACAGCTCAAACCCGCGACCGGCACTCAGGGCAATGGCTGCCTCCCACTCCCGAAACCCGTGACCCCGATTTAACCGCTCCAGGGTCTGGTCGGAAATGCTCTCCAAGCCGTATTCTACCGAAATGTAATAGTCCCTGGCCAGTTGGGCGAGGTAATCAATCTTTTCCCGGTCCACACAATCCGGCCTGGTACCGATGGCCAGCCCGACGACCTGAGGATGGGCCAATGCCTGTTCGTAAAGCGGCTTCAGGTGAGCCAGGGGCGCGTAGGTATTGCTGTAGGCCTGAAAATAGACAATAAACCGATCCACCCCGTAGCGGCGGGAAAGATATGCAATACCTGCCTCCACCTGCTCGGCAATGCTCATCCCCGGATGGCAGTAAGGGGGCACAAAGCTACGATTGTTGCAGTACGTGCACCCGCCGCGCCCCTTGGTACCGTCCCGATTGGGGCAGGTAAATCCGGCATCCACGGACACCTTCTGCACCCGCGCACCAAAGCGGGCAATCAGATAATCCCGATAAGCGTTGTACGGCCGCCTTGTACCCCAGGGATAGATGCGGCCTGTGGTGTTTGCCATCTCAGAAAAGTCTTTTCTTTTGCTCTGTTATTTGTTCGCCTACCGGAAGCCACCGGACCGCTGTTACAGGCCCCGATCGTTCCAGCGGCCCTCAATATAATACCGAACCGGTCCAAACGGGTTCTGCTGCAGAAAAAAAGTTGCCCGCTTTTCTTTTTTTCGGTGGAGGATTATTTTCCGCCCATGAAAAAATGGATGACACTGCTGTTCCTGGTAATTCAGTTGGTGGGCATGGCCTCTGCGCAGGAAGCCAGTCCGCTAAAAGTTTCCCTGCCCCGGGTTGCCCTGCAAAACATTCCTTTTTCCGTTCAATTGAACCTGAATCCGGTTTTTATTGTCCAGCATCTTGACCAGGATGTGCCAATCCAGATTAATGAAAAAACAAGCGGTGAATTGCTGTTTCAGGATTCGCTGCACATCTCTGCGTTCGGGGAAGTCCGCTTGCCAGAAATCAAATGTCGCCTTACCAATAGCGGGCATGCCGGACTGGTAGTTCGGGTGGGAGCAACCGTTCTGGAACGCCAGATCAACATTCTGCCAGGCGTCCTTTCCCTTCTGCCTCCGCTGCTGGCCATTTTGCTTGCCCTCATCACCCATCAGGTCATCATCGCTCTGTTTTTTGGCGTCTGGCTGGGGGTGATTTTTCTCTACGATTACAACATTTTGCAGGGATTTCTTCACACGCTGGACACCTATTTAATTCAGGCGTTGGCCGATCCAGACCACGTGTTTATTGTGCTATTTACCTTGATCCTCGGGGGCATGGTTGGTGTAATTTCCAGGGCTGGAGGCACCCAGGGCATTGTGGATCTGCTGGCTCGCTACGCGAAAGATGCCCGGCGGGGTCAACTGGCCACCTGGGCCATGGGTGTGCTCATCTTTTTTGACGACTACGCCAACACGCTGATTGTGGGCAACACCATGCGCCCTCTAACCGACCGGTTGCGTATCTCCCGGGAAAAGCTCTCTTATCTGGTTGATTCGACCGCCGCCCCAGTGGCCAACATCGCCATTATTTCTACCTGGATAGGCTACGAAATCAGCTTGATCAGTCAGTCCCTTGGGCCCCTGGGCGTGACCGACAATCCCTACATCCTATTCATTCGCACCATCCCCTACAATTTTTACCCCATTTATGCGTTGGCGCTGGGTCTTTTCCTCGCTTTGCTGCTGCGGGATTTCGGTCCCATGTACCGGGCCGAGCTGCGGGCTCGAAAGACCGGCCAGGTGTTGGGGGCAACGGCCACGCCGCTGGCCGATCTGGCCACCGTAGAGGTGATGGCCGAAGAAGGGATTCCCCGGCGCTGGCAAAATGCCATGATCCCTATCCTAGTTGTGATTGGGACTGTGAGTGTGGGACTTTTTTACACCGGCTGGCAGGCCATCGATCCCGGTCAACTGGAAGGTCGTTCGCTGATCAGCCGCCTGAGTTTAATCGTCGGCAATGCAGATAGTTTCTCGGTGCTCATGTGGGCCTCGTTCATGGGCAGCGTAACGGCGATTTTGCTGGCCCTGTCTCAACGATTGCTTTCCCTGGCCAAGGCCATCGACGCCTGGGTACAGGGCATCCGCTCCATGATCATGGCGGCCATTATCCTGACCCTGGCCTGGAGCATCGGACAAATTTGCCAGGAGCTGTACACGGCCGACTATGTGGTCAGCCTGACCCGACAGCTCATTACCCCCCACTGGCTGCCTTTGATCACCTTCCTCACCGCCGGGGCCATCAGCTTTGCCACCGGTACCTCCTGGGGCACCATGGCCATTCTGATGCCTATTGCCATTCCCTTGGCCTACAAATTTCCTCTCTCTCACCCTGGGATCGATACCGCCCACGCCACCGGCCTGCTACTCAGCACCACGGCTGCCGTTCTGGCCGGAGCCACCTTCGGGGATCACTGCTCGCCCATTTCGGATACCACGATCATGTCCTCCATGGCCTCTGGTGCAGACCACATCGACCATGTGCGAACTCAACTCCCCTATGCGGGGGCAGCCGCGCTGGTAGCCAGCGCCCTGGGATACATCCCGGTGGGGTTCGGCGTGAGCAACTGGCTTTGCCTGCCCCTGGGTGTTGTCAGTTTGTTCCTCATTGTCCGCTTTATCGGCAAGCCCACCGCTGGTTAAAACGCGACCCTTCTCGGAAAAGGCGTGTGTTCTTTCGAATAAAAACTTTGACTTTTAAGCAAACTCTGATGGGGATAAAACCCTCTTCCTGATATTTAAAAGAAGGAAACGCAAGCGGAAATCCCTTTTGCAATTTAAATTTCAATTTAAATTTTCCCAGGCGATCCTTTAAATTGGCTCTCCAGGAAGCGCTTCCAGGGAAGCCACGATCAGGTTCTATTTCAGGAGGAAACGATGAGCCAGCCTTTGAATTGCGACGATTTAAAATTTTCCCTTCACCCCTCCGTGCAGGATACCAAAATTTACAAACGTTACTATCGGGACGGCCGCTGGGAGGCCGGCCAGATCGTTCCTTTTCAGAATTTTTCCCTTTCGCCTGCGGCCAACATTTTAAACTACGGCCAGGGTATTTTTGAGGGCTTGAAAGCCTATTACAGTTCCCGGGGCAAGGTGGTGCTGTTTCGGCCGGAGATGAATGCACGCCGCTTTTACGTCAGCGCGGAACGGCTGGCCATTCCGCCCATTCCGCCAGAACAATTTGTGGAAGCGGTTAAGGCCACCGTACTGGCCAATCTGGACTTCATTCCACAGTCCACCGACGGGCGTTGCAGCATGTACCTGCGCCCGGTGTGCATTGCCACCGAGCCTCAACTGGGTGTTAATGCGGCACAGGAATACCTGTTTTACATTTTTGGCAGTCCGGTGGGGCCTTATTTCCACAAGGATCCGGTGGTACGCCTTCTGGTCACTGACGTACATCGGGCCGCCCCTCGCGGTACCGGCGATGTGAAAGCGGTTTGCAACTACGCCGTCACCATGCGGCCCAAACGAGAGGCCAAAGCGAAAGGGTTTAACGATGCCCTCTACCTGGACCCCGTGCACAATCGTTACATCGAAGAGGCCGGTGCGGCCAATGTGTTTGTTCTTCTGAAAAACGATGTGCTGGTCACCCCCAATCTGGGCGCCATCCTGCCCGGCATTACCCGGGATTCCATCATTACCCTGGCTCGCGATCAGTTTGGCCTGCAGGTCCAGGAACGGGAAGTCAGCATCGAAGAAGTGCTTTTCGAAAGCAAAGAGGTTTTTCTAACCGGTACCGCAGCCATCGTCGCCTCGGTTTCGGAAATCGGCTGGAAGGATGAAGTGTATAGTGTGAACCGTAACGATTACGCTCTGGCCCGGCAGCTTTACCAGAAACTGACCGGCATTCAGTTGCAAAAGGAACCAGATCCTTACCACTGGGTGGTGGAATTAACCTGAGTCGGGTCGAGATCCAATTCCCTTACACAGAATCGTCCGCAACCATTGGAGAGAGCGCCTACCATGAAACGCGGGATTGCTACGGCCGTTTTGTTGCTGGGATTGCTCCCTTGCCTTTTTGCCCAAACACCTTACACCGAATTCAAGGTAGGGGTACTGGATCCCAAGGCGACGCGGGAAGGCTTTTTATTGGGCCTAAACGTGGGACGAAGCATCGACGAGAGTCTGAGCTGGGGTCTGGAAATCGACTATTTTCAGCGCACCTTTCGCAAGGAAGAGGCGGTGCGCGTGGAGGAACAAGGCCAGGCACAGGTGGTGATTAAACAGCGCAAGCTGGAATTTACCACCCGTATTCTTCCCATTATTGCCAAGCTGAATTGGGAGCGCCAGCTTGGGAATCGGGGGCCGTTTTATTTGCGGGCATCGGGCGGGCTTGGTTGGGAACTGGCCTGGAACTCGGAACGCAACTTCGTGGAGCAAGTGAACCAGACCCGCTTTTTCAACGGTTTCGGCTGGCAGGTGAGCGGTGGCCTGGGCATTGCCATCAGCTCTTCTGGAAATTTTTTCGTGGATCTTTTCTACAACGGCGGTCAGTTGCGCCGCAATCAACAAACCAGCCCGCTGGGTTTGCCCACCTGGGAGGAACTGGATGTTTCCGGACTGGGCCTAAAAGCAGGAGTAAGCATTGTTGGCTTCGGCTGGTAAGTGGCAGATCCCTGGGTGCCCATGGAAACCATCCCCTGCAAAGG